>CALFSF010000464.1 GCA_937917025.1 uncultured Paraburkholderia sp. | reverse complement strand
GCAATGAAACCGCGCGAATCCCAGGGCATGATGCTTGGCCTCATCGGCGTCATGATCTTCAGCCTGACGCTGCCAATGACACGCATCGTCGTGCAGGAGTTTCATCCGCTGCTCAACGGCCTCGGCCGCGCGCTCGCCGCCGCGGTGCCCGCCGCCGCGCTGCTGGCATGGCGCCGCGAGCGCCGGCCGACATGGCCGCAGGTCAAGAGCCTCGCCGTGGTGTCGCTTGGCGTGATCATCGCGTTTCCGGTGTTTTCCGCGTGGGCGATGAAGACGGTACCCGCTTCGCATGGCGCGGTCGTCAACGGCCTGCAACCGCTGTGCGTCGCGCTGTATGCCGCGTGGCTCTCGCACGAACGGCCTTCGAAGGCGTTCTGGGCGAGCGCGCTTGCCGGCAGCGCGATCGTCGTCGCGTTCGCGTTGCAATCGGGCGGCGGCTCGCTGCAGGCGGGCGATCTGCTGATGCTCGTCGCGGTCGGCATCGGCGCGCTCGGCTACGCGGAAGGCGCCCGGCTCGCGCGGCAGATCGGCGGCTGGCAGGTGATCTGCTGGGCGCTGGTGCTCTCGGCGCCGTTCCTCGTGATTCCGGTCGGCTGGCTCGGCTGGGAACATCACGTGCAGCATCCCGGCCCCGTCGCGTTGAAGACGTGGCTCGCGTTCGGCTACGTCACGATCTTCTCGCAGTTCATCGGCTTTTTCGCGTGGTACGCGGGGCTCGCGATGGGCGGCACGGCGCGCGTGGGCCAGGTGCAGCTGCTGCAGATTTTCTTCACGATGGCGTTTTCCGCGATCTTTTTCGGCGAGCACGTCGCGGCTTCCACCTGGCTTTTCGCGGCCGCCGTGATCGCCACCGTCATGCTCGGCCGCAAGGCCGCCGTGCATACCGTACATGCACCGGCGCGCGCTGCCTGACAAAGACGCGCGATAATCACGTATTCGACCGACCCTTTCAGCTTCAGCATCACACCAGCAATCGAGGAGACCATGGACCAAAGCGATCTTCAAGCCCCCACGTGGCAACTGTCCGAACGCGCGCGCAAGCTCACCAGCTCGGCGATTCGCGAGATCCTGAAGGTCACCGAACGGCCCGAAGTCATTTCGTTCGCGGGCGGGTTGCCTTCGCCGGCAACGTTCCCGGCCGAACGGATGCGCGAAGCGT
This sequence comes from uncultured Paraburkholderia sp., assembly GCA_937917025.1. Lineage (GTDB taxonomy): Bacteria > Pseudomonadota > Gammaproteobacteria > Burkholderiales > Burkholderiaceae > Paraburkholderia. The sequence goes on along the minus strand of CALFSF010000464.1, from coordinate 5,205 downwards.
CCGACTGGATCCTGCGCACCGACCCGGCCGCCGCGCTCCAGTACAGCGCGACCGAAGGCTATCTGCCGCTGCGCGAATGGATCGCCGCACGTTACTCGGTAAACGGCGCCGCGATCCGCGCTTCGCAGGTCCTGATCACGACGGGTTCGCAGCAGGCGCTCGACCTGCTCGGCAAGGTGCTGATCTGCAAGGACAGCCCGGTGCTCGTCGAAACGCCGACGTATCTCGGCGCGCTGCAGTCGTTCTCGATGTACGAGCCGCGCTACGTGCAGGTGCCGACCGATGAGAACGGCCTGATCCCCGAAGCGCTCACCCCGGAGCTGACGGCGGGCGCGCGCCTCCTGTACGCGCAGCCGAATTTCCAGAATCCGACGGGCCGCCGTTTGCCGGTCGAGCGCCGCCGCGCGCTCGCCGCGTTCGCGAAGACCGCGCCGTTCCCCGTCATCGAAGACGATCCATACGGCGCGCTCGATTACGCGGGCGAGCCGCTGCCGACGATGCTCTCGATGTCGCCCGATCACATCGTTCATCTGGGCTCGTTCTCGAAGGTGCTCGCGCCGGGCCTGCGGATCGGCTACATCATCGCGCCCGAGGAACTGCACTTCAAGCTGGTGCAGGCCAAACAGGCCACCGATCTGCACACGCCGAGCTTCACGCAGCGCATCGTGCACGAGGTCGTGAAAGACGGCTTTCTCGACACGCACGTGCCGACGATCCGCGCGCTCTATCGCGACCAGTGCGCGGCGATGCTGGCTTCGCTCGAGCGCTATATGCCCGAGGGCGTGAGCTGGAACCGTCCGGAAGGCGGCATGTTCGTATGGGTCACGCTGCCCGCGCAGATAAACAGCATGAAGCTGCTCGAAGAAGCGGTCGCGCAGAACGTCGCGTTCGTGCCGGGCGGACCGTTCTTCGCGAACGAGGCGCAACACAACACGCTGCGTCTGTCGTTCGTGACCGTGTCGCCGGCGAAGATCGACGAAGGCGTCGCGAAGCTCGCCGCATTGATCCGCGCGCGGATCTGACTACCGATCTGTTTTACCGATTTCATCCAGAGATAAAGGACACGTCATGGCTCAAGCAAATGTGTATGACCGGTTGAAGGAACTCGGCATCGAACTGCCGACCGCAGGCGCGCCCGCCGCCGCTTACGTGATGAGCGCGCAGGCCGGGAACACGGTGTATCTGTCCGGCCACATCGCGAAGAAGGACGGCAAGCCGTGGGTCGGCAAGCTCGGCGACACGCTGACGACCGAAGAAGGCAAGCTCGCCGCGCGCTCGATCGCAATCGACCTGCTCGCAACGCTGCATGCGCACGTCGGCGACCTGAACCGCGTGACGCGCATCGTCAAGCTGATGAGCCTCGTCAACTCGACGCTCACGTTCACCGAACAGCATCTCGTGACGAACGGCGCATCGGAACTCGTCGCCGACGTATTTGGCGAGCGCGGCAAGCACGCGCGCTCGGCGTTTGGCGTCGCGCAGATTCCGCTTGGCGCATGCGTCGAAATCGAACTGATCGCTGAAGTGCAGTAGTGCTTTTTGAATAGCGCGATCAAGTCACGGATCTAAAATATGAAGAATCGCGTGTATTCAATTCTGGAATCGGGAACGGGCAAAACGTATGCTTAGTCGCTTCAAGCAGGTCGATGTGTTTACCCGTGTCCCGTTCAAGGGCAATCCGCTCGCGGTGATCCTGGAAGGCGACGGCCTGACCACCGACCAGATGCAGGCCATCGCACACTGGACGAATCTGTCCGAGACCACCTTTGTGCTGAAGCCGACCGACCCGGCCGCCGATTACCGGGTTCGTATCTTCACGACGGGCGGCGAGCTTCCGTTCGCGGGCCACCCCACGCTCGGCACCGCGCATGCGCTACTCGAAAGCGGCTATCCGCCGAAAGAGCCAGGCCGGCTTGTGCAGCAATGCGGCGTTGGCCTTGTCGAACTGGCCCAGCAGGACGCGCACGTCTGGGCGTTCGCCGCGCCGCCGGCTCGCGTCACGCCCCTTCCCGAGACGCAGTACGCCGCGCTGCAGGCAGCCCTGAAAACCGATGCGATCGACTTCAGCGCACCACCCTGCGCGGTCGACAACGGTGCGCCATGGCTCGTCGTGCGCCTGCAGTCCGCTGATGCCTGCCTCGCGTTGACGCCGGACTCACAACAGCTCGCCGCCGTCGCCCATGCCGCCGGTACACACGGCATCGCCGTCTACGCACCGCACGCCGCCGGGGGCCCCGCCACGTTCGAAGTCCGCTGCCTGATGGCAGGCGGCGCGTTCGGTGTCGGCGAAGACCCGGTGACGGGCAGCGCGAACGCCGCGCTGGCGGGCCTGCTGACGCAGCAGAATCGCCGGCCCGGTAATGGATACACCGCGCGCCAGGGCACCGCGATCGGCCGCGACGGCCGTATCGTCGTGAACTACGACGACGCTGCGGGCAAAACGTGGATCGGCGGCTCATCCGTCACGGTGGTCGACGGGACATTCCGGCTGCCCTGAGCCGCGAGCGAGCGCGCCGCGTCACTCGCGTAATGCGCTCTGGATAAATCTGCGATGTCGATCCACGCGCTCTACGCAGCGGGCATCATCTGAAGCCCGCGTTTCGACGGAAGCTGGGGAAACACAGGCGGCCGCCGGGCCGCGTCAGGCGACTCACGTCGCGTGCCTGGCCGGGCGAGCGTATACCCGATGCGCGGATGCTTCCTTAATCTTTTGGCATTCAGTAATATCGAAAGGTCCCGGTGACCACTGGACTTCGGCACGACGCCGCGTCCCCCTACCCCGCGCACCCGGTACCGTTCATCATGCAAGCAACCTCGAACCTCGAGCAGTCGACGTACCCGGAGCCGCTGCGGCAAGGCACACGCCCCTGGTCAGCACGATGAGCCATTTCCGCGTTTCTGCAACACGCGATGGCAGGCTCCGCGATCCCGCGGTATCGCGCCGCCGTGCGCTGCTCGCCATTCCCGCACTCGGCGTACTGGTATTGATCCTGTTGTGGACCGTCATCTTCGCGCGCCTGTCGGTCGAGAAGGAGACGACGTACCGGGAAGCGATGGCATCGTCGGCGATCCTGTCGGCGGCGCTCGAACAACACACGGTCAAGGCCATCCACCAGGTCGACCAGATCACGCGCTTCGTCAAATACGAGTTCGAGAAGGCGCCGGATCACTTCGACCTGTCGAGCACGGTCGAAAAAGGCGTCGTGCAGAGCGAGACGCTCGTGCAGGTTTCGCTGATCGACGAGCACGGCAGGCTGATCGCGAACACCGCCGATCCCAATCCGAAACACATCGACCTGTCGGACCGCGAGCACTTCAAGGTACACGAACACGAGAACGATGACGCGCTCTACATCAGCAAACCGGTGCTCGGGCGCGTGTCCGGGCACTGGACGTTGCAGATGACGCGCCGTCTGAATCATCCGGACGGCTCGTTCGCGGGTGTCGTGGTGGTGTCCGAGGACCCGAGCTACTTCACGAGCGACTTCTACAACAACGCGGCGATCGGCCGCGACGGCGTGATCGCCGTCATCTCCGATTCGGGCGCCGTGCTCGCGCGCAGCACCGGCAGCGCCGAGCACGCGGAAGGCACGTTCACGGCGAGCGGCACGTACCCGACGTCTGAACACGTGTCGGGCACCTACGTCGATCCGATCGACCACGTGACGCGCATCGTGTCGTACCGTCATATCGACGGCTATCCGCTCGGCGTGATCGTCGGCCTCTCGCACGCGGAAGAGTTCGCCGACTACAACCATACGCGCAACGTCTATCTGCTGATGGCGGGTTTTATCTCGCTCGCGATGCTGAGCTTCTTCGCCGTCGCGACGGGGCTGATCGGCAAGCTGCTCGGACGCGAGCGCGAGATGACGCATCTCGTCGAATACGACCTGCTGACCGGCCTGCGCAACCGCTACGCCACGCTGCAGAGCCTGCGGCACGACGTTGCGTTACCGGTGAACGTGGGCCGCCTCGCGATCCTGTTCATCGACCTCGACAACTTCAAGACCGTCAACGACACGCTCGGCCACAACGCCGGCGACATCGTGCTGCAGATGACCGCGTCGCGGCTCGCGGATGCCGTCTCCGACCTGGGGTCGCTCAGCCGCATCGGCGGCGACGAATTTGTCGTGATCGTCAAAGGCGAGAACGTCGAAAAGCGCGCCGTCGATCTCGCCGAGGCAACGGCCGAAGTCGTCGCGAGGCCGTTCGAAGTGCGCGGCAGTGCGTTCGTGCTGCACGCGAGCATTGGCATCGCGCTGTACTCGGTCGCCAACGAAAGCGAAATCGACCTGCTGAAAAAAGCCGACCTCGCGATGTACAGCGCGAAGGATGCCGGCAAGAACTGCTACCAGTTCTATTCGCCGCAGCTCTCGCACCGCGCGGACCATCTGATGAAGTGGGAGCAGCAGTTGCGCGTCGCGCTGAACGAGGGGCAGCTGTTCCTCGCCTACCAGCCGAAGGTCGATCTCACGCGCCGCTGCATCACCGGCTTCGAGGCGCTGGTGCGCTGGAACCATCCGCAGCACGGCCTGATTCCGGCCAACGAGTTCATCCCGGTCGCTGAATCGACCGGCCTGATCGTGCCGATCGGCGACTTCGTGATCGAGACCGCCTGCCGGCAACTGGCGCTGTGGCAACAACAGGGCTACGACCCGCTTTCGCTCGCGGTCAACATTTCCGCCGTGCAGTTCTGGCGCGGCGACCTTTACCAGACGATCTCGCGCGCCATCGAGGAAACCGGCATTTCCGCGCGCCGCCTGGAACTCGAAATCACCGAGACGGCGATGATGGAATATCCCGATCTCGTCTCCGAGAAAATCTTCGCGCTAAAACGCCTTGGCGTGCGTATCGCGCTCGACGACTTCGGCACCGGCTATTCGTCGCTGTCGTATCTGAACCGCTTTTCGGTCGATACGCTGAAGGTGGACCGCTCGTTCGTGCAGGCCATTCCCGGCGACCGCAGCGTGTGCGTGATGGTGACGGCGATCGTCAACCTGGCGCGCTCGCTGGGCCTCACGGTGGTCGTCGAAGGCACGGAGACGGAAGAACAGATCGCGTGGCTGGCGGCGCTCGGCCATATCGAGGCACAGGGCTTCCTGTTCTCGCGACCGGTGCCGTCGGATGGCATACCGGCGCTGCTCGACCGGTTCGGCGTCTGCGGAATGCCGGACCGTCGCGTGACGCAGGAACCCGATCTCGACA
>CALFSF010000463.1 GCA_937917025.1 uncultured Paraburkholderia sp. | reverse complement strand
CAGCGTGCCGTGGAGCGCCGTATGGACGCAACCCGAACCATGACAACTCTCCCGACCGACCTGGCCCATCCGGCGCAAGCCCCGGACACCACGTCAGCAAATCGAATCCATCGCACGCGCATCAAGCTGTGCGGCCTGTCGACGGTCGAGCACATCGCACACGCGATCGATCTCGGTGCGGACGCGATCGGACTCGTGTTCTATCCGGCCAGTCCGCGTTCGGTGAGCGTCGCGCAGGCTGTCGAGCTCACCCGGGACATACCGCCGTTCGTGTCGGTGGTGGGGCTGTTCGTGAACGCGTCGCCGGAATGGATGCGCGAAGTGACCGCGAACGTGCCCTTGACGATGCTCCAGTTCCACGGCGACGAAACGCCTGACCAGTGCGACTCGCTCGCGAACATTGCGGGTTTGCCTTGGTTGCGCGCGTTGCGCATTGGGGCCGATACTCAGCGGACCGATTTGGTAAAATCGGCGCTTAACTATTCAGCAGCCAGCGCTATTCTGCTCGACGCCCTCGTCGACGGTTATGGCGGCGGCGGACAGGTTTTCGATTGGTCACTTATTCCTCCAGAGCTCGCGCGTCGGGCCGTTTTGAGTGGTGGGTTGAACGCGCAAAACGTCAGTGATGCGATTCATCGCGTGCGCCCGTACGCGGTCGATGTCTCGAGCGGCATCGAAGTACCGGGCGCGAAGGGCGTGAAAGATCACGCCCGGATGGCGGCGTTCGTGCGCGCGGTGCGCGAAGCGGACGCCCGGTGATTCAGGCAGCGCCACGGCTCTTGAAGCCCGTGGCGGGCCATTCTGAGAAGAGTGACGCAATGTACAACTTGCCCGATGAAAAAGGCCATTTCGGCCAGTATGGCGGCGTGTTCGTCGCGGAGACGCTGGTTCATGCACTTGATGAACTGCGCGCGGCATACGAAAAATCCCAGCAAGATCCCGACTTTATCGCCGAATATGAGCGCGAGTTAAAGTATTTCGTGGGTCGTCCTTCCCCGATTTACCACGCGCGGCGCTGGAGCGAAATGCTCGGCGGCGCGCAGGTGTTCCTGAAGCGCGAGGACCTGAACCACACGGGCGCCCACAAGGTGAACAACGTGATCGGCCAGGCGCTGCTCGCAAGGCGCATGGGCAAGCCGCGCGTGATCGCGGAAACCGGCGCCGGCCAGCACGGCGTCGCGACGGCGACGATCGCCGCGCGCTTCGGCATGGAATGCGTCGTGTACATGGGCTCGGAAGACGTGCGCCGTCAGGCCGCCAACGTCTACCGGATGAAGCTGCTCGGCGCGACCGTCGTGCCCGTCGAATCGGGCTCGCGCACGCTGAAAGACGCGCTCAACGAAGCGATGCGCGACTGGGTCACGAACGTCGAAAACACGTTCTACATCATCGGCACCGTCGCGGGTCCACATCCGTACCCGATGATGGTGCGCGACTTCCAGCGCGTGATCGGCGACGAATGCAAGGTACAGATGCCCGAACTGGTCGGTCGCCAGCCGGACGCGGTGATTGCGTGCGTCGGCGGCGGTTCGAACGCGATGGGCATCTTTTACCCGTATATCGACGACACATCCGTGCAGTTGATCGGCGTCGAGGCCGCGGGCGACGGAATCGATACGGGCCGCCACGCAGCATCGCTGATCGGCGGCAGTCTGGGCGTGCTGCACGGCAACCGCACATACCTGCTGCAGGACGAAAACGGCCAGATCATCGAGACGCATTCGGTTTCCGCCGGTCTCGATTACCCGGGCGTCGGTCCCGAGCACGCGTGGCTGAAGGACAGCGGCCGCGCGCAGTACGTCGGCATCACCGACGAAGAAGCGCTGAAGGCGTTCCACGACTGCTGCCGGATCGAAGGGATCATTCCCGCGCTGGAGTCGAGCCACGCGCTCGCCTACGCGGCGAAACTCGCGCCGACGTTGCCGAAGGACAAATACCTTCTGGTCAACCTGTCGGGTCGTGGCGACAAGGACATGCATACGGTCGCCGAGCGATCGGGTATCACGTTCTGAGCGCCGCGACGATGCGCGACGAGTTCGACGAGCCGCAACCGACCATCGACGCCCGCGCGGCCGACGTGGCCGGAGCGGCGGCCGAAGTGACCGACACTTCGGCCGCGATGCCCCACGTGCCAGCGGCACCGAAGGGCATCGAGCTGTTGAACCGCGATTTTCTGACCGATGCAGCGAACCTGCCTGACGGCTCGATCGACCTGATTCTGGCCGATCCGCCGTACGGCCTCGGCAAGGACTACGGCAACGATTCGGACATGCGTTCCGGCGAGGATTTTCTCGCCTGGACGCGCGAATGGCTGGATCTGGCGATTCCTAAGCTAAAGCCGTCCGGTTCGCTGTACATCTTCTGCACCTGGCAATACGCGCCGGAAATCTTCGTTTTCCTGAAGTCACGTCTCACGATGGTCAACGAAATCGTCTGGGACCGGCGCGTGCCGAGCATGGGCGGCACGACGCGCCGTTTCACGTCGGTGCACGACAACATCGGTTTTTTCGCGGTGTCGAAGGATTATTACTTCGATCTCGATCCCGTCCGCATCCCGTACGATGCCATCACGAAGAAGGCGCGTTCGCGCAAGTTGTTCGAAGGAAGCAAGTGGCTGGAGCTTGGCTATAATCCGAAGGACGTCTGGTCGGTATCGAGGTTGCATCGGCAGCACGCCGAGCGCGTCGACCATCCGACCCAGAAGCCTCTGGAAATCGTCGAGCGGATGGTGCTGGCAAGTTGTCCCCCGGGCGGGCGTGTCCTCGACCCGTTCATGGGCAGCGGCACCACCGCAGTCGCCTGCGCCCGTCAGCGGCGCGAATTCGTCGGCTATGAGATCAATGAAAGTTACTGCGCGATAGCGCGCGAACGCGTCAGCGCGGTTTCGCCGGTGGCGCCGGGTGGTGCGTCTGGCGTGCCCGTTGGACCTGCCATCGCGGCTGAGTCGAACTGAAACGGCCGCGCGATCCGCGTACACATCACGTGTTATTAGCGCGCAGTTAACGATTTTCCGAGAAAATTTCCATGTCCCGTATCAAGAACACATTCGCGGCACTGGCCGAACAGGGCAAGAAAGGCCTGATTCCATTCATGACGGCAGGCGATCCGGACCCCGCGCGCACCGTCGAATTCATGCATGCGCTTGCTGCAGGCGGCGCGGATGTCATCGAGCTTGGCGTGCCGTTTTCCGATCCGATGGCCGATGGCCCGGTGATTCAGGCTTCGTCGGAGCGCGCGCTGGCCAAGGGCGTTTCGCTGCGCACGGTGCTCGCCGACGTCAAACGCTTTCGCGAGAAAGACGACAGGACGCCCGTCGTGCTGATGGGCTATGCGAATCCGATCGAGCGCATGGGCGCCGACGCGTTCGCGGTCGCAGCGAAAGAAGCGGGCGTCGATGGCGTGCTGGTCGTCGATTACCCGCCGGAAGAATCGGTCGCGTTCGCCGAAAAAATGCGTGCTGCAGGCGTCGATCCGATCTTTCTGCTCGCGCCGACGTCGACCGACGAGCGCATCGCGGAAGTCGGCAAGATCGCGAGCGGCTACGTCTATTATGTGTCGCTCAAAGGGGTCACCGGAGCGGCAAATCTGGACGTTTCCAGCATCGCGGGTAAAATCCCGGCCATCAAGTCGCGCGTTCCGCTGCCGGTGGGCGTTGGTTTTGGCATCCGGGACGCCGATACGGCCCGTGCCGTGGCCGAAGTCTCCGATGCCGTCGTGATCGGCAGCCGGATCGTCCAGTTGCTGCAACAGGCCTCGCCTGAAGCCGCCGCCGGCACGCTGACGCGTTTCATCGCGGAAGTGCGCCAGGCGATCGACAGCATCGGCACGGCCGCGCGGTAACACTAATTTTGTCGTCTCTGGCGAAGCGGCGGGTTCGTCCCGCCGCTTCGCCCATAGAAGAAGACCTTTGAGGGATACAACATGAGCTGGCTCGACAAGCTGCTGCCGCCGAAAATCAAGCAAACCGATCCGAAAAGCCGCAAGGGGATTCCGGAAGGACTGTGGATCAAGTGCCCGTCGTGCGAAGCGGTGCTGTACCGCAACGACGTCGAGGCGAATCTGCACGTTTGCCCGAAGTGCGACCATCACATGCGCATCGGCGCGCGCGAGCGGCTCGACGGCTTGCTCGATCCGGAAGGCCGTTACGAAATCGGCCAGGAAATCCTGCCGGTCGACGCGCTCAAGTTCAAGGACAGCCGCAAGTACCCGGATCGCCTGAAAGAGGCGATGGAAGACACCGACGAAACCGATGCGATGGTCGTCATGGGCGGCGCGATCCATACGCTGCCGGTCGTGGTCGCGTGCTTCGAGTTCTCGTTCATGGGCGGCTCGATGGGTTCGGTGGTCGGCGAGCGCTTCGTGCGCGGCGCGCAGAACGCACTCGAGCAGCAGGTGCCGTTCATCTGCTTTACCGCCTCGGGCGGCGCGCGGATGCAGGAAAGCCTGCTTTCGCTGATGCAGATGGCCAAAACCACGGCCATGCTCACGAAGCTGTCAGATGCGAAACTCCCGTTTATCTCCGTGCTGACCGACCCGACGATGGGCGGCGTGTCGGCAAGCTTCGCGTTCCTGGGCGACGTCGTGATCGCCGAGCCGAAGGCGCTGATCGGCCTCGCCGGCCCGCGCGTGAT
>CALFSF010000462.1 GCA_937917025.1 uncultured Paraburkholderia sp. | reverse complement strand
TGCAGGATCGCGTCGCGCCGTTTCCCGAAGCGATTGCGCGCGCCGCGATCGAGAAGGCGCTCGGCGCGCCGATCAGCGCGCGTTTCGCGTCGTTCGACGGCACGCCGCTCGCGTCGGCGTCGATCGCGCAGGTGCATGCGGCGACGCTGCCGGCGGGACGCGAAGTCGTCGTCAAGGTGCTGCGGCCCGACATCGAGGAGCGCGTCACGGCCGACATCGCGCTGCTGCATGCGATCGCGTCGTCGGTCGAGCGCTTCCATCCGAACGCCGACAAGATCCGCCCGCGCGAGGTCGTCGTGGAAGTCGAGACGACGCTGACCAACGAGCTCGACCTCATGCGCGAAGGCGCGAACGCCTCGCTGCTGCGGCGCAATTTCCTCGCCTCGGACGATCTCTACGTGCCCGAGGTGATCTGGTCGCACACGAACGCTCGCGTGCTGACGCTGGAACGCGTGCGCGGCATTCCGGTCGACGATCTCGCCGCACTGGACGCTGCCGGCATCGATCGCGTCGCGCTCGCCGAGAAAGGCGTGCGCCTCTTCTATACGCAGGTGTTCCGCGACAACTTCTTCCACGCCGATGCGCACGCCGGCAACATCTGGGTCGATCCGACGCGGCCATCCGATCCGCGCTTCATCGCGCTCGACTTCGGCATCATGGGCACGCTGCCCGACGAGGATCAGTACTGGCTCGCGGAGAACTTCATCGCGATGTTCAACCTCGACTACCGGCGCGTCGCGGAGCTTCACGTGCGCGCCGGATGGATGCCGGCCGACACGCGGCTCGACGAGCTCGAGGCCGCAGTGCGCACCGTCTGCGAGCCTTACTTCACGCGACCGCTCAGCGAGATCTCGCTCGCCGAGGTCGTCGTCAAGCTGTTCCGGATGGCGCGTCGGCACGAGCTGACGCTGCAGCCGCAACTGATCCTGCTGCAGAAGACGCTGCTCAACATCGAGGGCGTCGGGCGTCTCCTGCATCCGCGAATCGACATCTGGGCGACCGCGAAACCCGTGCTCGAGAAGATCTGGCGCCAGCGTCATGGTCCGCGCGCGACGCTGAAGGCGATCCGCCGCCGGCTGCCGGAATGGCTCGCCGCCGCGCCGGACATGCCTCAGCTCGTCCACGAATACCTCGTTCAGGCGACGCGCGGCAAGCTGGAACTTCGCATCGCCTCGGATGATCTGAAGACTCTCGAACGGCGCGCCGCGCGCGGCCAGCGGGCCGCCGTGTGGCTTTCGCTTGCCGTATCGCTGACGGTCGCGGCATTGCTGATGCTGCTGCTGCCGGCGGTGAACGCGCCGCGCGGCGGTGTCCGCATGATCGGCGCAATCGCGTTTTTCATTGGCGCCGCCGTCGCGCTCGGCGCGGCGCTGCGCAAATCCTGACATCGCATCTGGACGCATTGGAGGTCAACATGAACACCATCGCCCGCGCCGGCGTCCTCGCCGTCGCCGCGCTCACGGCCGGTACGCTCGCCGCGTGCCACCGCGGCGCCGCGCCGACGGACGCGCAGCTGACGACCCTCCTGCGCAGCCCGAGCGCACAGGCGGCCGATCCACGCGCGCCGATCGATCCCGTCGCGGTCGATTGCCTGCGTGCGTGGTCCGGCGACGCCGATCTGACCAAGACGCTGTCGGCCGTCGCGGCGGGCGACAACGTCAAGAAGGCCTGTCGCGTGCGCGTCGAAACCTGGATCGCCGATGCGGCGCGCAATCCCGGCAAGCTCGCGTTCGAGGACATCAGCGCGCCGCCGGTCGTGCGTCAGGCCGTCGCGCTGATGCAGCAGCATCGCGCGAATGGCGTGCTGCCGGCGAAAACCGACCAGCCGCCGGCAATGATGATGCGGCAGACACCGGCGGCACCGCCGCCGACGCTGCCGAAGGGTCCGGTCGACGTGACCTCCGCTGTCGCCGGCCTCAACGAGCTCGATGGCCTCTGCAAGCAGGCCAAGGACGCGGCCGCCGCAGGCAGCAATGCGCCGATCGCGCGCTACGCACCGATGTGCGACCGCCGCGTGGCGCTGATGCGCGAGCGCGTCGGCCAGCTGCAGACGAACGGCGGCACGTCGCGCGAAGCCGAGATGATCAACGACAACGTGCACCGCATGCTCATGTTCGGCCGCCAGCTCGCAGCAACGCCCGCGGGCGCGCCGATACCGGCCAAGAAGAACTAGCGCGGCACGGAGCCCATACGCACAGGCATCCCCGCTAAGATCGCCGGCATGCTTTCCGTCGATGCCATCGAGGTTCCCGAGGACGAGCTCACCGAGCGTTTCGTGCGCGCGGCGGGCCCGGGCGGGCAGAACGTCAACAAGGTCGCGAGCGCAGTCGAGCTTCGCTTCGATGTCATGCGCTCGCGCGCGCTGCCCGAGCCCGTGCGCGCGCGCCTCCTCGCGCGACGCGACCGGCGGCTCACCTCCGACGGCGTGCTCGTGATCCAGGCGAACCGCTTTCGCGATCAGGCGAAGAATCGCGACGATGCGCGCGCGCGCCTCGCCGAGCTGATCCGCGCCGCGGCGCACGTGCCGAAGCGGCGCATCGCGACGAAGCCGACGCGCGCGTCGAAGGAGCGCCGCATCGAAACGAAGAAGAACCGCTCGACGATCAAACGGACGCGCGGCGGACGCGGCTGGGATCACGAATGAGCGCAGCGTTCGCGCTGCCCGCCCTCCCGCCGGCGGTGCCACAGTTCCGGCAGAACGCGTGGCGGCGGCTCTGCGCGCGGTTGCTGCGAGCATGCGGATGGCGCCTCGCCGGCACGATGCCGGACCGCGCGAAGCTCGTGCTGATCGCGGCGCCGCATTCGTCATGGTGGGACGGCGTCTGGGGCCTCGTCATGAAGAGCGCGCTCGGTTTGGACGTATCGTTCATGGCCAAGCGCGAGCTTTTCACGGGACCGCTCGGCTGGCTGCTGCGCCGCGCCGGCGGCATTCCGATCCAACGGAGCGAGTCGAGCGGCGTCGTCGAGCAGATGACCGACCGTTTCGCGCAGAGCGAACAGCTCTGGCTCGGCATCGCGCCCGAAGGCACGCGAAAGCACGTCACGAAATGGAAGAACGGCTTCTGGCACATCGCGCGCAATGCCGGCGTGCCGATCCTGCCGGTCTACTTCGACTATCCGTCGCGCACGATCGGCCTCGGGCCGCTGTTCGAGCCGACCGACGATATAGCGGCGGATCTCGCCGCGTTGCATGCGTTTTATGCGCCGTGGCGCGGGAAGCATCGCGGTACGGTGTAAACGGTCGCGCGCGCCGCCGTTTTGTGCGCATTTGTCATTCGCAAGAATTGCTACATTTGCTCGACGCGATATGCTGATTGGCCTCGTGTGAGCGCGCGTATAGTGTGGATGGGAGGCCATCCATGCATCGCATCGTTTTGGGTTTCGCGTTGGCATTTGTGGTTGCCGCGCCGAGCGCGGACGCGGTCATTGATCCGCCGTGGATTGCGCCAGCCACACCAACGACCGGCGATATCGTGTCCGTGAGTATTCACGGCGGCGGCTGCGATGCGATCGTGGCGCGGCCGGGCTATCCGCAGGTGACGCGCAACGGCAGTCAAATTCGTGTCGTCATCTATGGCGTACGTGCGTACGACAACTGGTGCATCTACCCCGCTGGTACATACACGATGCCGATCGGCAAATTTACCGTGGGCGATTACTCACTGACGGTGGATTTTGCCTACGACGGCTATCCCTTCGGCCTGACGACCGACACGCTTGGTGTTATTCCCTTTTCCGTTTCGGGTGCGGCGCCACCTACCCCGGTTCCATCGCTGACGCCTCTCTGGAAGTGCGTGCTGCTGTTCTTCCTTGTAGGCATCGCATGCTGGGAGTTGGTGGTTAGACGCAGGAGATCGATATGACGCGTGTCTTGTCGCGCGTGGTTTCGATAACGGCCACGATCCTCGCGCTCGCCGCGCCCCGCGCGCACGCGTTTTTCGACCCGCCGTGGATCACGCCAGCGGAACCCAGAGCTGGAGAGCCCGTATCGATCAACGTTAGCGGCGGAATATGCGATGTGTTCGTCGAGTGGCCCGGGTATCCGCAGATCACTCGGACCGGCAACGCCGTACGGATCGTTGAGTACGGGAATCACGAAACCTTCGAAGATTTTTGTAACTATGGGTTTTGGACGGTAACTGTACCAATTGGCACATTTTTGAGCGGCGATTACACAGTCACTGTCGATTTCGTCTATGAAGATTACCCCTTTGGCCTCACGACCGTCACCCTCGGCGTGGTTCCATTTTCGGTCGCCGGCGCAGCCTACGTTAGTGAGGTTCCGACATCGACTACTTCGGGGCTGATTGCGTTGGTTGTGCTCATTGGTTGCCTGGCACTTCGAGGATTACACCTGCGAGAGCGCTGATTTCGGAGTTCGATGTGCCTTGCATGAGCGCCTGCTTCGCACTGCAGGCGTGGCGCGCGTGATTTTGCTTCGGGCATTAAGCTCCAGCCGAATATCCACAAAGATTCTTCGTAACTTGTCTCATTTTGTTGGCGGATAATCGGCCTGCTTTCCGTAACACCTCCCTGAACGCGATCGGCGTCTTTGTTCTGGCGCGTGCGTTCAACCGCATGGTCAGGGAGGAAGATCCATGTCGTCGAAGTCTGTTCTATACGCGTTGTGTTTCGCGCTGGCTGTTTCGTCGCTTGCACGAGCTGGAAGCCAAGACCGCACCATCTTGGTGTTGCTGAAGAATGTTCCGGGCGCGCCGACGCCGCAACAGGTCGTCGACTACGTCAACAGCTGGCCTCATTCAGCAAACCCGCCGCTGCAAGCGTTCAACGCCAACGATCCCCTAGCTTCGGGGTTTCTCATGGAAGATCGCGCGACCGGCGATTTCCTGGCCTGGCTCCAGGCAAATCCGAACTCGGCACGGAAGAAGCTGGAAGACTACGCTCTGATGATGTATCCGTCGCCGAGCGACATTCCCGCTGCGCTGGCGGCGTTGCAAAGCGATCCGTACGTCGAGGCGGCGGGCGTACCTCTCCAAGTCACGTTCAATACCTCGACTGCG
>CALFSF010000461.1 GCA_937917025.1 uncultured Paraburkholderia sp. | reverse complement strand
CGCCGACGCCGACGCCGACGCCGACGCCGACGCCGGACGGTACTTCATATGCGAAGCGGACACGCGCGCGGTTTCGTCGCCACGGGCGCCGGAATCTTCGACCGATGGCGGCGCGTGTTCATCTTCCCGCTCTTCGGCCGGCTGGTTCCGGTTCGTCGTATTCATGATTCTTGATCCATGGAAAATTCCGCAACCGGTTCGGCCACGTGTTCGAGCATGCCCGCGAGCATCGCGCTGATATGCAGGTCGGCCGCCAGATAGAACACCTGCTTGCCCTGCCGCTCCGCGCGCACGATGCGCGCCGCGCGCAGCAGGCGCAGGTGATGGCTCACCAGCGAAGGCGACAGGCCCAGCAGTCCGGCGATCGCACCCACGGCGCGCCGCCCTTCCACGCAGGCCAGCACGATGCGCAGACGCGTCGGATCGCCAAGCAGCCGGAACAGATCGGCAAGCTGAACGACGCGGTCATCCTGAGTCGAAGGAGTCATTGTCGATGCACATATGAACATTTGTTCACATGTTATGCGCTACGCCCCATCGCGTCAATCCGGGTGTGCGGCGCCGAGTGTGGGAAAATGCGGCGTCTGTCTCACCGAACTGCCTTCCCCACCGTCATGCAACCTGTATTTGACCGCGCCTGGGCGGCGCATCGTGACGGTCGACTCGACGACGCCGCGCGCGATTACCTCGCGACCCTCGCCGCCGACCCCGTCCACGTCGACGCCCTGCATCTGCTCGGCGTCCTGCGCCATCAGCAGGGCCAGCACGCCGCCGCCGCCGATCTCGTGAAGCGCGCGGTCGACCTGCGCCCGGACGACGCCGCGCTGCAACTGAACCTCGGCAACGCACTGCGGGCGCTCGGCCGTCTCGACGGCGCGATCGAGCGGTTTCGCAACGCGCTCTCGCTCGCGCCGACGTTCCCGATGGCGCACTACAACCTCGGCAACGCGTACGCGGCGATCGGACGTCACGAAGACGCCGCCGATGCGTTCCGCAGGTCGCTGCAACTGCAACCGGCGGATGCGTCGTCGCATAACAATCTCGGCAACGCGCTGCACGCGCTCGGCCAGCATCGCGAGGCGGTGACCGCGTTCGAGCAGGCGCTCGCGCTGCGCCCGGGCCACGCGGGTGCGCACAACAATCTCGGCATGGCGCTCAACGCGCTCGACCAGCCGGACGACGCGATCACGCAGTTCCAGGCCGCGCTTGCCGCGGAGCCGCGTTTTGTCGCGGCACAATTCAATCTGGCGAATACGCTCGACGCACTCGGCCGGCACGCGGAAGCCGTCACCGCGTTCGAAGCAACGCTCGCGATGCAGCCGCATCTCGCGCCCGCGCTATTTGGCCTCGGCAACGCGCTCGCCGCGCTCGGACAGCACGCGCGGGCCGCGCAGCATTTCGAGCGCGCGGTGGGTCTCGATCCGGCGTTCAGCCTCGCGTGGCTCGGCCTCGGCACGGCGCGTCACGCGCTCGGCGCGCTCGACGCGGCGGTACGCGCGTTCAACCAGGCGCTGCGTCTGCGCGACGACCTGGCGTCGGCGCATATGAACCGTGCGCTCGTCTGGCTGACGCAGGGCGACTTCGCGCGCGGCCTGCCGGAATACGAGTGGCGGCTCGAAACCACGGCGCTGCCGGTCAGTTTGCCGATGCCGCGCTGGCGCGGCGAGCCGGTCGAAGGCAAGACGCTTTTCATCCACGCGGAACAGGGTTTCGGCGACACGCTGCAGTTCGTGCGCTTCGTGCCGCTTGTCGCGCGGCGCGGCGCTCGTGTCGTGCTCGAAGTGCAACCGCAGTTGCTGCCGGTTCTCGCGCCCGCCGCGCGGGAATGGCGCATCACGCTGATCGCACAGGGCGCGCCGCGCCCGCGCGCCGATCTGCACTGCCCGCTCCTGAGCCTGCCGCTCGCGCTCGGCACGACGTTCGATACGATCCCCGCGCGCACGCCCTATCTCAGCGTGCCGCCCGCGTACCGGCGCAAGTGGCGCGGCTCGCTCGGCGGTCACGCGAAACGCAAGATCGGTCTCGCGTGGTCGGGCCGCATCCAGCAGCACGAAAACCGCACGATGCCGCTCGCCGCGCTCGAGCCGCTCTTCGCGCTCGAAGGCATCGACTGGATCGTGCTGCAACCCGACCTGCGCGCGGAAGAGCGCGCGGCGCTCGAAGCGCATCCGCGCGCCGCCTCGATCCATCAGTTCGGGCAGCGCATCGCCGACTTCGCGGACACCGCCGCGATCATCGAACGGCTCGATGCGGTCGTGTCGATCGATACGTCGATTGCCCACCTTGCCGGCGCGCTGCGCAAGCCGCTCTGGCTGATGCTGCCGTTCGCCGCCGACTGGCGCTGGTTCACCGGCGAGACGCGCAGTCCGTGGTATCCAGGCGTCGAACTCGTGCGTCAGCCCGAACCGGGCGCGTGGGACGACGTCGTGCAGACCGTCGCGCTCGCTTTACGCGACGCATAAGACAAAACCCCCACGTTCACGACGAACATGGGGGTTTGCGGATCGACCACTGTCACGCCGCACTGCATGCGGCGCGCGCGCCGCTTACGCTGCGCGGTACTGGTTGCGCGCCTCGGGCGTGCGATACAGCACGAGCGTCGAGATCAGGCCGACGATCGCGGCCACACCCATCCACAGACCCGGCGCGGCCTTGTTGCCCGTCGTGTGAATCAGCAGCGTCGAGATGGCCGGCGTGAAGCCGCCGATCGTCGTCGCGAGGCTGTAGGCGAGCGAGAACCCCGCGGTACGCACTTCGACCGGCATCACTTCGGTCAGGCCGACGACCATCGCGCCGTTGTAGCAACCGTACAGGAACGAGAGCCACAGCTCGACCATCAGCAGACGCACGAACGACGGATCGCCGACGAGCCACTGCACGGCCGGATACGACGTGAGAATCGTGAGGATCGTGAACGCGAGCAGCACCGGACGGCGGCCGATACGATCCGACAGCGCGCCCGACAGCGGCAGCCAGATCAGGTTCGACACACCGACGCACACCGTCACCATCAGCACGTCGATCGACGACAGCTTCAGCACTTCCCTGCCGAACGTCGGCGTGTACGCGGTGATCATGTAGAACGACACCGTCGTCATGATCACCATGCCCATGCCGGCCAGCACGACGCGCCAGTTCTGCACCATCGACTTCATGATCTCGCCCATCGACGGACGATGCTTGCGCGCCTTGAACTCTTCCGTTTCCTGCAGCGAGCGACGGATGAAGAACAGGAACGGCACGATCAGGCAGCCGATGAGAAACGGCACGCGCCAGCCCCACGCGGTCATCTGGTCCGCTGGCAGGATCCGGTTCAGCACCACGCCGATCAGCGCCGCGAACACCACTGCCACCTGCTGGCTGCCCGATTGCCACGAGCAATAGAAACCCTTGTTGCCCTTCGTCGCGATTTCCGACAGGTACACCGAGACGCCGCCCAGTTCGACGCCCGCGGAGAAGCCCTGCAGCAGCCGTCCGAGCAGCACGAGTATCGGCGCCAGCACACCGATCGTCGCGTATCCGGGAATCGCCGCCACCGTGAGCGTGCCGAGCGCCATCAAGCCGAGCGTGAGGATCAGCCCCTTGCGGCGGCCGTGATGGTCGATGTACGCGCCGAGCACGATCGCACCGAGCGGACGCATCAGGAAGCCCGCGCCGAACACCGACAGCGACAGCATCAGCGACGCGAATTCGTTGCCGCCCGGGAAGTAGGTCTTGGCAATCGCCGAAGCGTAATAGCCGTAGACCATGAAGTCATACATCTCAAGAAAGTTGCCGCTGACCACGCGAAAAACTGTCTTGATCTTTGACTCGTTTGAAGGGGATGCGTGGGACGCAGTAGACATGACATTCTCTGATTGGCCCCCCACCGCGCCGGCGACGACGAAGGGCAGTTGAAACGACCACGGCGTCAGCGAGAGACGCGCGCGGCAACATCGGGATGACGCATCAGGACGCTGCATCTGGATGAACGACACCGCGGACCATTCATGCTGATGCGCGGCGCATTGACACGATATCCGTGCAACACCTGAGGCGGGTGCGAGCGCCTTCCTGGGCAGGATATTAACGCTCCTGACGTTACATTGCATTTCATACAGAATGCTTACTAAATCGCCTCGCTGCGGGCGGTACACTACGCGATTAACGCCTTGTTTCCATGCTTTTCGCCATGTCTGAACTCGTCCTGCGTCCCGCCACCGTCGAAGACGCCGCGCTCATTGCATCGATCCACGCTGCCAGCTGGCAGGCCACCTATCGCGGCCTGCTGCCCGACGCGTTTCTCGACAACGACGTCATGCACGATCGCGCCGCGCACTGGTGGGCGCGACTCGCGGCGCCGGGTGCCGACAGGCGGCTCGTCGTGATCGCCGAACGCGCCGGCGAAGCGGCGGGTTTCGTGTGCGTCGAACGGCAGACCGATTCGCAATGGGGCGTGCTGCTCGACAATCTGCATGCGTTGCCCGCGCACCAGGGTATCGGCGTCGGCAAGCGGCTGATGCGCGCCGCGTGCGACTGGACGCGCACGCAGGGCGAGCGCCAGCTCTATCTCTATGTACTCGAGGGCAACGCGCCCGCGATCGCGTTCTATGAACGTCAGGGCTGGCGGGCAGCAGGCGCGGAGCCGGACTTCATGGGCGGCGTCGACATCACGGCACTGCGCTACATCTATCGTCTCGACGCGGACGCCACGTAGACGGCAGGCCTCCACCCGACGCAATGCAACGTGGAGAAGCCGACATGACGCCCGGCACTTTCAGATGTTTCTGATCGTTGGGGTCTGGGTGCCGAGGCATCATCGGCCGCTTCCAGCTATGGCTTTTACCGAGACGGCCCGCGTCGGGGTCGGCCACTGCATGTCGCGGTGCATCGGCGTCGCGGCATACGTCGAACGGCCAACCTCAGCTACGCGGCATCGCGAGAAGAACGATGTCGACAATTCCCCTCACCTTGATCGAAGGCGCAATGGCGCTGCCCAGAACGCATCCGCTCGAACGCCTGCCCCGTTCGTTCGGTCGCGAATGGGCACTGCTGCCGCCCAATGTCAGCTTTCGTGCCGAACTCAAGGCGCTGTATGCAGCGATGCTGCACACGTTCTGTCTGAGCGCCGACGCGATCCGCTCGGCATGTCGCTGGGAACCGCTCAAGCCGAAGCGCGCCGGTCCGGCGACCGCTGCGCCTGTTTCCGCGCCATCGGGTTCGCCAGCGCCACCGGCGCGCGCCGCGCATGTCGATCTGCGGATACCGCCGGTTGCGGCACCCGTGTCCAATCGCAAACGGATGGTTCTGGGCAGCGCGTGCGCAGTGAGTGGCGCGGCCGTGCTCGCGTGGATCGCGCTGTCGTCTTCTCATTCGCCACCGGAGGTGCATGGCCGTGGCGCCACGGACAACATCGCCGGGGCCGACGCCTCTGCGTCATCTCACGTGCCGTCGAAGCAAGAAGCGTTGCGCAAGGAAGACGCGAGGTTGCGTGCTGCGTCCCGAGCGCGGGATCGCGGGCCGACGGCGGAAACCGCCACGAAACGCGCGCCGGCTGCGACCACCACAACGGCCCCGGCCTCATCCGTTCCCGGCGCAACGAAACGCGCAGCACGCCAGCACGCCACCGAAGTCTCCCGCGCGAACGTGAAGTCATCGCGCAAGCCGACGCGCGATGCAACAGGCACGACGTACGCGAAATCGCTGAAAGCGGATCCGCGCAGGACAGCGCAGGTCACGAGCGTGAGCCGTCGTTCCGCCACCTCGAATGCAGCCACGGGTCAACGCACCGCGTCCGCGCATCGTCCCGATGTCGCGCTCTCCACCGCGGGCCGCTTCTCGCCCAATGCGGCGTCCACGGCATCCACCGACGACTACGCGTCCATCAAGACCTGGGCCGCCACGCTGACAGGCAGCCCGGCGACATCGCACGCGCCCACCCGCACGAACAGCACCACCGGCGACTGGATGAACGGCATGACGCAACGTCGTGTGACCGAGGTGCCCGACCGCTTCTCGCGATAACCGTCAGCACGAGAAAAAACAGCCCGACACAAAATCGGGCTGCTGTTTCGTTTCGAGTGGACACTGACGTCGCGCTATCGTGCGCCTGGCAAACCTGCTTCCGTCTGACGCTGCAACTGTTGCACCTGCCGCTGCAGTTCACGCAACTGCGCCTGTGCGCGATCCTTTCCGGCGCGCAGCATAACCGCCTCGCCCTGCACCTCGCGCTGGTGTTCGTTGACCTGCGCCTGCTGCGTGCGCGCGACATCGAGGTCGGCCTGCAAACGCTTCGCCCGGTCTTCCGACAAGGCGATCACGCGATCGAGAAACGCCTTTTGCGCCTGCAATTCGGTGCGATGGATTTCGATGTCGGCCAGCTCCACGGTCTGCTTCACGAAACCGGCGTAAATCGCTTCGGCGCGCACGTCGTCTTGTGATTTGATCACGCGCCAGAAATGACGGTCCTGAAACAGCGCGACGTAATACGTCATTTCCTGCGGATAAAAGAAGAGGCTCGCGCCATAGCTGCCGTTGTACGTGGTGCGCAATTCCACGAGCTTCGAATCGTGAATCATCTGCATCAGTTCAGCGACGTCGCCCTGCACATCGCCCGCGGCGCTCGCGCCCGACGCCTCCTGCTGCGGCGACGGACTCGACTGCGGCGTCAGCATATTCATCGCGGGCCGCGTGCCGACGACAGGCGCCGAGGCGTCGCTATCCTGCGCCTCCTCCTGCGCCTGCGCCGCCACCCCGTGTAACGACGCGCCCATCACCGCGAGCAGCATCGCGCGCCGCAAACATAAGGAGTACTTCATCGTGCATGCTCCGTGCAAATGCTGAACAGCTCGCAATTATCGCGCGGTTTGGCAGCGAAGCGAAGCGTTCTGAGCAGCCCCGTGCAGAGTTCGAGATAAACGGACGTCCCGTGCGATCGCATGCATTCGCGATATCGAAGATCAAGCGTGGCTCAACGAAGGGGACTCGCGCGAAAAGCGCCGGAAATACCAGCGACACAAAAAATCACAAAAAAACCGGCGCGCGGCCGGCTTTCCTGTCGATGTCGAAAACGGCGGGGCTAGAACCGCGTCTCGCGCGCGACGCGCAAAAACGTGTCGAGCAACGGCGTGCAGTCGAGCAGTTCCGGACCACCCGCACGGTGAAATTCCGGGTGCCACTGCACGCCCATCACGAACGGCGCGCGACGATACCGCACGGCTTCGATAATCCCGTCGGACGCCGAGACCGCCTCGATGTTCAGATCGCGACCGAGCGTCTTCACGGCCTGGTGATGAATCGAGTTGACGATCGCTTCGCGCCGCCCCGGAAACATGTTCGCAAGCGTCGAGCCATCCGGGAAATGCACGGCGTGACGATGCTGGTCGTATTGCTCGCTGACGTGCACGCCGGCCGTCGGCACATCGGTGGCGATATCCTGGTAGAGTGAGCCGCCGAACGCCACGTTGATCAGCTGGCAGCCGCGACACACGCCAAGCACCGGCTTGCCCGACTCGACGAACTCATGCAGCAGTTCCAGTTCGTACATGTCGCGAACGCGGTCGCCGGGCCACTCGGGCCGCGTCGCGGCTTCCTGATAAGACTGCGGGGAGACGTCCGCGCCCCCTTGCAGCAGCAGGCCGTCCAGGTGCTTCGCGTAGTCGCGCAGACGGATGTTGCTCGGATGCAGCATGCCCTGATGACCGACCGTAGGAATCATGAACACGATGACGTCGCGCGACATCACCCAGTGCGCGATCGACTCTTCGAGGTATTGCAGCGTTTTGCCGCGCAATCCCTTCGCGCCCGGTTCCGGGTGAAAGATCCGCGCCGACACGCCGATGCGCAGCGTGCGCTGCGTGATGCGCTGGCCGGCGCGATCGAACAGTTGCCGGGCGCGCGCGGCGATGATCCGTCCGAATACCGACCACGCCGAGTCGTTCTGCTTCAGATAACGCGGCGCCGAGGGCGGCAGCGAACTGGCCGGCGGAGGATTGAACGTCGCGAAGTCGGGCTGTGACGTGAAGCCCGGCGGCGGCGAACCCGTCGCGGATGCTTCGCCAGCGGCGGCTCCTGTGGCTCCTGTGGCTCCTGCGGCTCCGGCGGCTCCGGCGGCTCCGGCGGCTCCGGCGGCTCCGGCGGCTCCGGCGGCTCCGG
>CALFSF010000460.1 GCA_937917025.1 uncultured Paraburkholderia sp. | reverse complement strand
TCCCATGCAACACCTCCTCGATCAAAGGTGTTGCGACGACCGGTTGAATCCGCCTACAGAACGTGCAAGGTCGTCCTTACACGGGCGTAATTATATCAAGATGGGTCGGGTCGTGCCGGACCGGGATATCCGGAACCCTATGATCACGTAGCGCCGACGAGCCGGTAGCCGACGCCCGTTTCGGTCACGATATGTTCCGGCTGGGCCGGATCGCGCTCCAGTTTCTGCCGCAGATGCGCCATGTAGATGCGCAGGTAGTGATGGCTTTCGACGTGCGACGGCCCCCACACGTCGCGCAGCAGCTGACGGTGCGTCAGCACGCGGCCGGCGTGGCGCACGAGCGTGGCGAGCAGACGGTACTCGAGCGGCGTCAGATGGACGGGCACGCCTTCACGGGTCACCTGGCGCAACGCCAGGTCGACCGTGATCGCGCCGAAATGAACCTGCGGCACTTCGTTCGCCCCGCCGTGATTGCGCCGGCGCAGATGCGCGCGAATCCGCGCGAGCAGTTCGGACACGCCGAACGGCTTGGTCAGGTAGTCGTCCGCGCCGGCGTCGAGGGCCGCGACCTTTTCGCTTTCCTGGGTGCGCGCCGAAAGCACGATGACCGGCAGCTCGCTCCAGCCGCGCAGTTCGCGGATCACGTCGAGGCCATCGGTGTCGGGCAGGCCCAGATCGACGATCACCAGGTCGGGTTTGCGCGTGGCGGCTTCGACGAGACCCTGCTTGCCGGTCTCGGCGTCGTGAACCACCATGCCCTCGTCTTCCAGCGACGTCCGCACGAAGCGGCGAATCTGCTTTTCGTCTTCGATCAGGACGACGGTGATGCTCGGGTCACTCATGGGCGGGCTTTGAAATCGGCGCGGGTTCGGCTGGGGAGGCGGGCGGAATCGTAGCGCGTGACGCCGGTGATCCGGTTTCCGGCGGCGACGATCCTTCCTTCAGTGCGGCTTCATTTCCGGAGGCACCGGAGGCATCGGATACGTCGGGCACATCGAACGAATCCAGTGAATCAGGCGTCTCGGGTTCGGGCGGCGGCGTCTCCACCGGCAACGTGAACCAGAAGCGCGCGCCTTCGATCCGTCCGTCAGGCGCGACGCGACTGGCCGCGCCGATTGTACCGCCGTGCGCGTCGACGATCGCGCGGCAGATCGCGAGCCCAAGGCCGATGCCCGGCTTCGCCGATTCCTTCTCGCCGCGCGTGAATTTCTCGAACACGCGCGCCTCCATGCCGGCGGGCAAACCCGGGCCGGCATCGTCGACGGTCACGCGCACGAACGGCTTGCCGTCGTCTTCGATGCGTTCGGCGCCGATTGCAAGCGGCGTATCCAGCGGCGCGTATTTCGCGGCGTTTTCGAACAGGTTCGAAAAGAGCCGCTCCATCAGCACCGCGTCGAGCTGAAGCAGTGGCAGGTCGAACGGCAGCTTCACCTGCACCGGATGCCGCGCCAGCACCCGACGGCACGCGCGCAACGCGGCGCCCACCGTCTCCTCGAGCAGCGACCACTGGCGGTTCAACTGCAAGCCGCCCGCCTGAAGCCGCGCCATGTCGAGCAGATTCGTGACGATCCCCGTCATCCGCAGCGCTTCTTCGTGAATCGCCTCGACGAGATCGTCGCCGGGTTTCGGCTCCGCATTCGCCTCGCGCTTTTGCGCCAGCATCGACGAAAAGCCGACGATCGCCGTCAGCGGCGTGCGCAGGTCGTGCGAAATCGCCGACAGCAACGCGTTGCGCAGGCGCTCCGATTCCATGCTCACGAGCGCGTCGCGCGCGATGTCGACGTAATGCACGCGTTCGAGCGCGAGCGCGATCTGCGCGGCGAACGCGTCGAGCATACGCTGCTGTTCCGGCACGTCGAGTTCGCGATCGTCGCGCGTGACGACCGCCAGCACGCCGCGCGTGCGCATCGGCGCCTTCAACGGCAGATAGAGCGCCATGGCCGCCGGCAGCGTGTCGGTGCCGTGGCCCGCGGGCTTCTGCTGGTCGTAGACCCACTGCCCCACGTCGATGTCGAGCGCGGCGCCATCGAGCGTGACGGCCGGATCGGTTTCCTCGATCTTCTGCTTCACCTTGTCGGCGCTGCCGGGCAAAAGGATCGCGACGCGCGCGCGAAACACGTCGCTCACGTGCCGGCTGCCGATGCCGACGATCTGTTCGGTCGCCAGCGCCGCGGCCAGCTCGCGCGCCATCTCGTACATCGCACCGGTGCGCTGCTCGCGGCGCCGCGCGACGCTCGCCTCGCGGCGCAGGCTCGACGTCAGATGGCTGATCACGAGCGACGTCAGCAGCATGCCGAGGAACGTCAGCAGATATTGCGTATCCGTCACCGACAGCGACATGCGCGGCGGCACGAAAAAGAAATCGAACGCCGCGACACTCAGAAACGACAGCACGACGCCCGGCCCGCGCCCAAGCTTTGCCGCCGTGAAAATCACGCCCAGCAGATACAGCATGACGAGATTGGTCAGGTCGATGTGATTCGCGAGCTGGCTCGCCACCACCGTGATGGCCGCGCAGATCACCAGCGCCCCGCCATACGCGGCGGGCGGCGAACGCCGCTCGCGGACGGCGCCCAGCGCGTCGCGCCAGGCGCTTGCGCCGGCGTCGAGCGGCGCACGCTGGCATCGCTTTCCCGGGGCGCGCCGATCAACGTCAGGTCGAGGTCGCCCGCGCGCTCCGCGATGCGCTCGCCGAGCGGACGGCGAAGCCAGCGCGTGAAACCCGAACGCGACGACGCACCGGCCACGAGCTTCGACACGTTGCGCACCCGCGCATAGCCGATCAGCGCCGCGACGGCATCGTTGCCGGCAAGCGTCGCGGTTTCCGCGCCGAGTTCGGCGGCGAGCTTCAGCGCGTTGA
Organism: uncultured Paraburkholderia sp.; assembly: GCA_937917025.1. Lineage (GTDB taxonomy): Bacteria > Pseudomonadota > Gammaproteobacteria > Burkholderiales > Burkholderiaceae > Paraburkholderia. Next base: position 5,277 of record CALFSF010000460.1, on the reverse strand, counting down.
GCGTGCGCTCGCGCCGCGCGTCGGGCAGCCGTTGCAGCTTCGGCGTATCGACATACACGGCGATCCAGTCGGCCCGCAGACTCGCGGCGAGGCGCGCGGCGCCACGCACGAGCATGGGCGCATCCGGTCCGGGTCCGACGCAGACGAGCAGACGGTCGCGCGCCTGCCAGATACGCTGGATCGACTGGTCGGCGCGGTATTCGCGCATCTGCGCGTCGACGCGGTCGGCCGTGCGCCGCAACGCGAGTTCGCGCAACGCGATCAGGTTGCCCTTGCGAAAGAAATTGCGCACCGCGCGCTCGGCCTGCTGCGGCAGATAGACCTTGCCGTCGCGCATCCGGTCGAGCAGTTCCGCGGCGGGCAGATCGACGAGCGTGACGTCATCCGCGCCGTCGAACACGCGGTCGGGCACCGTCTCCCAGACGCGAATGCCGGTGATCTGTCCGACCACGTCGTTGAGGCTTTCGAGGTGCTGGACGTTGACCGTCGTATAGACATCGATGCCGGCGTCGAGCAGTTCGTGAACGTCCTGCCAGCGCTTCAGATGCCGCGCGCCGTGGACGTTCGAATGCGCGAGCTCATCGACGAGGATCAGTTGCGGCTTGCGCGCGAGCGCCGCGTCGAGATCGAATTCGCCGAGCCTGCGGCCGCGATAGTCGATCTGCGCCAGCGGCAGCACATCGAGGCCGTCGAGCAGCGCGGCGGTTTCGATGCGCCTGTGCGTCTCCGCAATGCCGACGACCACGTCGATGCCTTCGTCGGCGCGACGGCGCGCGGCCTGCAGCATCGCATACGTTTTTCCCACGCCCGCCGAAGCGCCGAAGAAAATCTTCAGCCTGCCACGCTGGCTTTCTGCTTCCTCGCGCTGCAGCCGGTCGAGGAGCGCATCGGGATCGGGTCGGTTCATGCGTCGTCGTTCTGGTGTTGCCGCCGCGGCGTGCGCGCGGGCGGCGGGTCATCCGTGCATGGTCGCACGCCGGTAAATCCGCTGCAATTTGACGCGTACACGCGCGAACGCGCAGGGCGGCGCCGCCCTGAACTGCACCTGCACCAGCACGCCACTCGTCAAGGTCTTATCCGCGAGACGCGGCGTCGAGCGCGAGCTTCAACTCCAGCACATTCCCACGCGGTTCGCCCAGGATTCCGAACTGGCGGCCGCTCGTATAACGGTCCACCAGCGCCTCTACATCGTTTGCGCTCATCCCGCGCGCCTTCGCGACGCGTGCGATCTGATACGCCGCCGCGGCCGGGCTGATCTCGGGGTCGAGCCCGCTGGCCGACGACGTCACGAGATCGACCGGCACCGGCTGCGACATGTCGGTGCCGGCGGCCTTCAGCGCGTCGATGCGGCCCTTGACTTCATCGGCGAGCGCCGGGTTGGTCGGGCCGATGTTCGAGCCCGATGAGCCCTGCGCGTTGTACGGCATCGGCGCGGTTGCCGACAGGCGGCCCCAGAAATACCGCGGCGCGTCGAACTGCTGGCCGATCAGCTTCGAGCCGGCCACCTTGCCGTCCACTTCGACGAGGCTGCCGTTGGCCTGATCGTGGAAGGCGGCCTGCCCCACCGCGGTCATCATCGCGGGATACGCGAGACCCGTCACCGCGCTCAGCACGGCGAAGATCACGATGAGCGGACGAAATAGCGATTTCATGACGACTGTTTCCTTTTGAATGATCTGAAGCGGGCCGGGTCACACCCAGCCGAACGCGGCCAGCACCATGTCGATGAGCTTGATGCCGATGAACGGCACGATGATCCCGCCAAGGCCGTACACCAGCAGGTTGCGGCGCAGCAGTACCGCGGCGCCGAGCGGACGGTAGCGCACGCCCTTCAGCGCGAGCGGAATCAGCATCACGATGATCAGCGCGTTGAAAATCACCGCCGACATGATCGCGGACGCCGGTGTCGCGAGATGCATCACGTTCAGCGCGTTCAGCGCCGGGTAGGTCGTGGCGAACGCGGCCGGGATGATCGCGAAGTACTTGGCGACGTCGTTGGCAATCGAGAACGTCGTGAGCGAGCCGCGTGTCATCAGCATCTGCTTGCCGATTTCGACGATCTCGATCAACTTGGTCGGGTTCGAATCGAGGTCGACCATGTTGCCGGCTTCCTTCGCCGCCTGCGTGCCGGTGTTCATCGCCACCGCGACGTCAGCCTGGGCGAGCGCCGGGGCGTCGTTCGTGCCGTCGCCGGTCATCGCGACAAGACGGCCCTCGGCCTGGTGCGCGCGGATCGTCGCGAGCTTCGCTTCCGGCGTGGCTTCGGCGAGAAAATCGTCGACGCCGGCTTCCGCTGCGATCGCCGCCGCGGTCAGCCGGTTGTCGCCCGTCACCATCACGGTCTTGATGCCCATCTTGCGCAGTTCGGCGAAGCGCTCCTTGATGCCGCCCTTGACCACGTCCTTCAGTTCGATCACGCCGAGCACGCGCGCCACGCCGTCCAGCTGCTCCGCCACCACGAGCGGCGTGCTGCCGCGCCGCGCGACTTCAGTGACCGCGTGGCTGACTTCCTGCGGATAACGGCCGCCGTGCGCCTCGACGTAGTGCTTCACGGCGTCGGCCGCGCCCTTGCGGATCTCGCGACCCGGCGCCCCGAAGGAAGTCCCCTTGGGGGACGCCCCGAAGGAAGTCCCCTTGGGGGACGCCCCGGAGGAAGTCCCGCTGGACGACGCCCCCGAGGAAGCCCCCTTGGGGGGCAGGTCGACGCCGCTCATCCGCGTCTGGGCGCTGAACGCGAGGAACACCGGATGCAGCGCCGCCATGTCGCGTTGACGGATGTTGAAGCGCTGCTTCGCGAGCACGACGATGCTGCGGCCTTCCGGCGTTTCATCGGCGAGCGACGACAGTTGCGCCGCGTCGGCCAGCATTTCCTCGGTGACACCCGGCGCCGGCACGAAGAGCGAAGCCTGACGGTTGCCGAGCGTGATCGTGCCGGTCTTGTCGAGCAGCAGCACGTCGACGTCGCCCGCCGCTTCCACCGCGCGGCCCGAGGTCGCGATCACGTTCGCCTGCATCATGCGGCTCATGCCGGCCACGCCGATCGCGGACAAGAGGCCGCCGATCGTCGTCGGAATCAGGCACACGAGCAGCGCGACGAGCGCCGTGATCGTCACGACGTGCCCCGCCGAACCGGCCAGATGGGCTGCCTCGACGGAGAACATCGAGAACGGCAGCAGCGTCGCGGTGGCGAGCAGCATCACGATCGTCAGCGCGACGAGCAGGATCGTCAGTGCGATTTCGTTCGGCGTCTTCTGGCGCTTCGCGCCTTCGACCATCGCGATCATGCGGTCGAGAAACGCCTCGCCCGGATTGGCCGTCACCTTCACGACGATCCAGTCCGACAGCACGCGCGTGCCACCCGTCACTGACGAAAAGTCGCCGCCCGATTCGCGGATCACCGGCGCCGATTCGCCGGTGATCGCCGATTCGTCGACCGATGCGACGCCTTCGATCACCTCGCCGTCGGCCGGAATCACGTCGCCGGTTTCGACGAGCACGACGTCGCCACGGCGCAGGTCGGTGGCCGTCATGATGCGGATCGGCGACTTCGGATGCGGCTCGTTGAGCTTCTTCGCCATCACGTCTTTCTTCGCGCTGCGCAGCGATGCGGCCTGGGCCTTCGAACGGCCTTCGGCGAGCGCCTCGGCGAAGTTCGCGAACAGCACCGTGAACCACAGCCACAGCGTGACCGCGAGAATGAAACCCGCGGGTGCCTCGGCCTGGCCGGCGAGCGCGGCGACCCAGAGGATCGTCGTCAGGATGCTGCCAACGTACACGCAGAACATCACCGGGTTGCGAAACTGCGTACGCGGCGTGAGTTTCCTGAAGGAGTCCGCGATCGCCGGGCGCACCAGCGCCGGGTCGAACATGGACCGGGTTGCAGAATGGTCAGTCATTTTCTTTTGTCCGAATTCCAGTGAAATGCCACATCAATGGCCGACGATCATCATCAGATGCTCGACACCGGGCCCGAGCGCAAGCGCCGGCACATACGTCAGCGCGCCGACCAGCAGCACCGTGCCCAGCAGCAGCACGACGAAGAGCGCGCCGTGCGTCGGCAGCGTGCCGCCCGTGGCGGCGATGCGCTTTTTCGCGGCGAGCGAGCCCGCGATCGCCAGCACCGGCACGATCGAGCCGAAGCGGCCGAACCACATCGCGACACCGGTCAGCCAGTTGTAGAACGGCGTGTTCACGGCGAGGCCGGCGAATGCGCTGCCGTTGTTGTTCGCGGCGGAACTGAATGCGTAAAGGATTTCGGAGAAGCCGTGCGCGCCGGGATTCATGATGCCGGCCTTGCCCGCATCGGTGAGCACGGCAATCGACGTGCCGACGAGCACCAGCAGCGGCGTCAGCAGCACGACGATCGACACCATTTTCATCTCGTACGCCTCGATCTTCTTGCCGACGTATTCCGGCGTGCGGCCGATCATCAGCCCCGCGACGAACACGGCGAGCAGCGCGAACACGAGCATCCCGTACAGACCCGAGCCGACGCCGCCGAAGATCACTTCGCCGAGCTGGATCAGGAGCAGCGGAATCAGGCCGCCGAGCGGCGTCAGCGAATCGTGCATGGTGTCGACCGCGCCGCACGACGCCGCGGTGGTCGCGACCGTGAAGAGGCCCGACTGCGCGATGCCGAAGCGCGTTTCCTTGCCTTCCATGTTGCCGCCCGGCTGCAGCGCGCTCGCCGACTGGTCGAGATGCAACGCGGTGAGCGCCGGGTTGCCGCTCTGCTCCGCGCCGATTTCGCCCGCCACGCAGACGGCGAACGCGATCGTCATCACGGCGAGCACGGCTATGCCCTGCCTGCGGTCGGCGATCATCTGTCCGAACACGAGACACAGCGCGGCCGGAATGATCAGGATCGAGAAGATCTGCAGGAAGTTCGAGAACGGCGTCGGGTTTTCATACGGATGCGCCGAGTTGCCGTTAAAGAAGCCGCCACCGTTCGTGCCGAGCATCTTGATCGCTTCCTGCGAAGCCACCGGACCCATTGCGATGGTCTGCGTCTTGACGGGCGTGTCGACCGTGACCGCGTTGCCCTTCGCGTCCTTCACCGGGTTGCCTTGCGCGTCGAGTTTCGGCGCGGCGTAGTGCGTGGCCTGCAGCACCGGCACGTCCCGATACGCGCTGAAGTTCTGGATCACGCCCTGGCTCATCAGCAGCGCGGCGATCACGACCGACATCGGCACGAGCACGTACAGCGTCACGCGCGTGAGGTCGACCCAGAAGTTGCCGATGGTCTGCGCCGTATGGCGCGCGAAGCCGCGAATCAGC
>CALFSF010000459.1 GCA_937917025.1 uncultured Paraburkholderia sp. | reverse complement strand
AGTGCGTGACGGAGGCCGCATCATCAACTTCTCGACGAGCATCATCGGCAACTTCCTTCCAGCTCATGGTGTCTACGCGGCGACCAAGGCAGCGGTCGAAGCGTTGACCCATGTCCTCGCGAAGGAGCTCGGCACCCGTGGGGTCACCGTCAACGCGGTCGCGCCCGGGCCGGTCGCAACCGAACTGTTCCTGACCGGCAGGTCCGCGGAACTCATCCAGCGCCTGACGAACGACATTCCGCTCGGCCGTCTCGGTCAGCCCGACGACATCGCCCGCGTCGTCTCGTTCCTTGCGGGCCCCGAGGGCGGCTGGATCAACGGTCAGGTCGTCAAGGCGAACGGTGGCCGGAACTGACCGGCCGCTGGAAGTGGAACGCCGGTCCTGTTGCACGACCGGCAACCATGGTGCCGGCCAGTTGCACCTTCGTCATTCTTTTTTGGCCTGACATGGGTCACCTTTCACTTTAATTGTCATAATCGACCCCAGCGTAACGAACACGGCGAACCGGATTCGAGCGCAAACCTGAACAATCCGCGCCCACAACAAGAGAGCCCGATGGAAGTTTTGGACCGCATGCGCGGCGTTACGCTACCGGTCAGCGCGGGGGCGGGCGTTCTCGTCATGATCGCGACGACCGCGACGTTCGCGGCCAGCGATGCATCCGTCAAGGTGATCGGCACGGCAGTACCGCTGCTCGCGCTCCTGCTGGTGCGCTACTTCTTCCAGGCGATCGTGCTCGGCGTGTGGCAGGCACGGCGCGGCGCCCGCCACTTTCGCAATACCGGTGCGCTGAGGCTGCAGTTCCTGCGCGCCTTCCTGTTGCTGTCCAACTCGGCCTGCACGTTCGCCGGCCTGCGTTATCTGCCGCTGCCCGTCACGACCTCGCTCGCCATGATGGCGCCGCTCATCACCACCCTCCTCGCTGCAACCGTGCTCAACGAAGACGTGCCGCGCAGCAAGTGGGCGATGGTCGTGCTGGGTTTCATCGGCATGCTGATGGTGGTGCGCCCCGGCAGCGGTCAATTCAGCTGGACCGTGATTTTTCCCATTGGCGCGGCGACAACCTTCGCCTGTTTTCAGGTCGCATCCAGCAAGCTGTCGAAAAGCGGCGACCCCATCACCACGAATTTTCTGACGGCGCTCGTCGCCACCGTCGCGCTTGCGTTTCTGCTCTGGGCAGATCAGGCGACGCTGCTTCCCGAAATGCGACGCGTACGGTTCGGCAGCTGGATGCTCGTGCTGCTGATGGCATCGCTCGCGACGTCCGGACACGTGTTGATGCTCCAGGCGCTGCGCCGCGCGCCGCTCGCGTTGCTCACGCCGTTTGGCTACGCGCAACTCGCGTTCGCGACGCTCTTCAGCTGGGCGCTGTTTAGCCAGGTACCCGATCTGTGGTCCGCGCTCGGCATGAGCGTGATTGCCGTCGGCGGCATCGGCACCGTCCTCCTACATTCACGCGCACGTCCGGCTTGAGACCGGAAAACCCCCATGTCACAACACACAAAAACTGTAAGACCGCTGGTGATTGCCTCGGTGATGGCCTCGATGGCGATGGTCGCGATCGAGGCCACCATCGTCTCGACCGTGATGCCGCAGATCGTGACCGAACTCGGCGGACTGAGTCTGTATAGCTGGGTCTTTTCGTCGTTCCTGCTTGCGCAGACGGCGATGACCGTCGTGTTCGGCAAACTCGCCGACCTGTACGGCCGCAAGCCGGTCATGCTCACCGGCATCGCGATTTTCATGGCGGGTTCGGTGCTGGCCGGCTTCGCGTGGTCGATGCCGGCGATGATCGTGTTTCGCCTGGTTCAGGGTATCGGTGCCGGCGCCATGCAGCCCGTCGCGCTGACAATCGTCGGCGATCTGTATCCGGCGCGCGAGCGCGGCAAGATTCAGGGCTATCTCGCGAGCGTATGGGCGATCGCGGCTGTGATCGGGCCGATGCTCGGCGGCCTCATCATTCGCGATCTCTCGTGGGCGTGGATCTTCTGGATCAACGTGCCGATCGGCATCATGTCTGCGATCGGCTTTGTTCGCTATCTGCACGAGCACGAGCGGCACGGCAAGCCTTCGATCGATATCGCGGGCGCGGCGCTCTTCACGCTCTCGATTGCATCGCTCATGATGGCGCTGACCCATTTCGGCACATCGGACTATTCGCGCGGCACGCTGGAACTGGTCGCGTTCGTCGTATGCGGAATTCTCTTCGTCGTGCAGGAACGACGCGCCGCCGATCCGATGATTTCATTTGCGCTATGGAGCCACCGGCCGATCGCCGCGTGCAACGCCGCGACCGTGCTCTCGGGCATGGCGCTGATGGGACTGACGACGTTTCTGCCGATGTACGTGCAGGGCGTGCTGCACCGCTCGCCGGTCATCGCGGGGCTCGCGCTGACGATGATGATGCTCGGCTGGCCGAGCGGCGCCACGCTCGCCGCGCGCACGTTTCACCGGGTCGGACTGCGCCCCACGCTGATCGCCGGCAGCGTGTTCCTGCCGCTTGGCGCCGTGTTCTTCGCCACGCTGACGCCCGGCAGCACGCCGGTTTTCGCGGGCGTCGGTTCGCTGGTGATGGGATTCGGCATGGGCGTCGTGAGCGTCAGCTCGCTGATGCTGATCCAGGAGATCGTGACGCCGTCGGAGCGCGGCAGCGCAACGGCGTCGAATCTCTTCTCGCGCAATCTGGGCAGCACGCTCGGCGCAGCCGTGTTCGGCGCGGTGCTCAACTACGGGTTGAGTCACTCGACGGGCCTCGCTGCCGTCTCGTCCGACCAGTTGCGGCAACTCCTCGACTCAGCCGCCGACACGATGCGCGACAACGCCGCCCGGCTGGTTCTGCACCAGTCGCTGCATCTGACGTTCGCGTCGATTCTCGTGATTTCGCTCGGCGTGATGATCTCGGTGACGATCGTGCCCGCGATCAAGCTACGGACGGCCGGCGAGCCGTCAACCCGCTGACGCCCGTCGCCCGTCGCCGCTCAGACGACGGCCGGCGTGGCGGGCGGTTGTGGCCGCTTCAGCAACGCGATCACGACGCCACGCGCAGCGGCGATCGCCGCTGCCTCGCTCTCGAAGACCGCGTTTTCCATGACCTGCTGCAGCGGCAGCACGTCGACCGGCGCGGCGTCGTCCTCCGTCGTGCTGATCGCGGCGAACGCGGCCCACCCGCCGTTATGGATGAACTGCCGCGCCGATAGTTCGAGCTGGTAACGTCCAAGCGTTTCTACACGCATCGAATCTCTCCTGGCAAAGGCTTTCGTTGAAACCGCGAAGCGTCATGCGCCCGCGTGCGCCTGCGTCTTCGCTTCCAGTTCGGCGATACGCTTGCGCAAACCGCGCTCTTCCTGGAAGCGGCTCGTTTCGTCGCGGATCACGGCAACGATGCCAGTCAACGTCTTGTCCGGCGCATACAGCAGCGCGACGGTAAACGCGATCGACAACGCACGGCCGTCCTTGTGAACGGCGGGCACGCGCAGCACGTCGTTGCCGTAGCGCGTCTCGCCGGTCGCCATGGTTTTCTGGTAACCCTCCCAGTGACGGCCACGCAGACGCTCGGGAATGATCACGTCGAGCGACCTGCCAAGCGCCTCTTCTTCAGTGAAGCCGAACATGCGCTCCGCTGCGGGATTCCACAGCGTGATGTTGCCGTCGGTGCCCGAAATGACGACCGCGTCTCCGATCGCCGTGACAAGTTGCTGATAATCGATGGCTGCGTGCATGGTTCGAGCAAATCTCCGTTGATGGCGGGCGCGATGATCGCGCCCGCGGGTGTCATTGTGAAAACAGCGCCCGCAGGGGCGCTGTTTCACTGACGTTCGCAATCCGGCAAGCGAGCGTCACGTGCGACCCCTGCGGAACGATCAGATCACTTTCGATTCTCGCAGATTCTCGATCTGGGTGCGGCTGTAGCCGAGGCCGGCCAGCACTTCTTCGCTATGCTCGCCGAGAAGCGGCGAGCCGGTGATTTCAGGCTTCATGTCCGAGAACTTGATCGGGCTGCCCACCGTCAGATAGCTGCCGCGCTCCTTGTGCTGCACTTCGGCGATCGTGCCGCTTGCGCGCAGCGACGGGTCGTTCGCGAGTTCTTTCATCGTCAGAACCGGCGAGCACGGAATATCGAACTTGCGCAGGATATCGACTGCTTCGAACTTCGTCTTGTCGGCGAGCCATTCTTCGATCGTCTTGAAGATTTCGAAGATGTGCGGCTGACGCGCTTCAGCAGTCTTGTACGCCGGATCGTCGATCCATTCCGGCCGGCCGATTGCGCGGCAGATCGGCTCCCACGCGTGGCCCTGCACCGTGAAGTAGATGTACGCGTTCGGGTCCGTTTCCCAGCCCTTGCACTTGAGCACCCAGCCCGGCTGGCCGCCGCCGCCGGCGTTGCCGCCGCGCGGCACGACGTCGCTGAATTCACCGTGCGGATATTGCGGATATTCCTCGAGGTAGCCGACGCGATCGAGACGTTGCTGATCGCGCAGCTTCACGCGGCACAGGTTCAGCACGCTGTCCTGCATCGAGACCGCGACCTTCTGGCCCTTGCCGGTCTTGTCGCGGCCGATCAGCGCGGTCAGGATGCCGATCGCGAGGTGCATGCCCGTGTTGCTGTCGCCGAGCGCCGCCGCGCTGATTGTCGGCGGACCGTCCCAGAAGCCCGTGGTCGATGCCGCGCCGCCCGCGCACTGCGCGACGTTTTCATAGACCTTCAGGTCGTCGTAGTGGTGGCCGTCGCTGAAGCCCTTCACCGAAGCGACGATCATCTTCGGATTCAGTTCGTTCAGGCGTTCCCACGAAAAGCCCATCCGGTCGAGTGCGCCGGGGCCGAAGTTTTCGACCAGCACGTCCGATTCGCGGATCAGCTTTTCGAGCACTTCCTTGCCTTCCGGCTTCTTGGTGTCGAGCGTCAGCGAACGCTTGTTGCTGTTGAGCATCGTGAAGTAAAGCGCGTCGACGCCCGGGATGTCGCGCAACTGGCTACGCGTGACGTCGCCGGAACCTGGGCGTTCCACCTTGATTACGTCTGCACCAAACCATGCCAGCATCTGCGTGCATGCCGGGCCTGCCTGAACGTGAGTAAAGTCAATGATCTTGACGCCATCGAGAGGTTTGCTCACCTTTGTATCTCCTGTGGACTTAACGGGTGTTATTTCTTCATTGCCGCGCTTTGCGGATTCAGGTTCGTCAGACGACCGCTTTCGGTGCCGGCGGCTTCATCGATCACTGCGTTGATGAGCGTCGGCTTGCCTGAAGCGATGGCTTCGAGCAGGGCCTTCGTCAATTCTTCGGGCGTCGTGGCGTGGTGTCCGATGCCGCCGAACGCCTCGATCATCCTGTCGTAGCGCGCCCCCTTCACGAACACCGTCGGCGCAACATCCTTGCCGCCCGTCGGGTTCACGTCGGTGCCGCGATACACGCCGTTGTTGTTGAAGACGATCGTGCAGACCGGCAGGTCGTAGCGACAGATGGTTTCGAGTTCCATGCCGCTAAAGCCGAACGCGCTGTCGCCTTCGATCGCGACGACCTGCTTGCCGCTCGTCACCGCCGCACCGATCGCGAAGCCCATGCCGATGCCCATGATTCCCCACGTGCCCGAGTCGAAGCGCTTGCGCGGCTCGTACATGTCGATGATGCTGCGGGCGTAGTCGAGGGTATTGGCGCCTTCGTTGACGACGTTGATGTCGGGACGCGTCTTCAGCACATCGCGGATCGCGCGCAGTGCGCTGTGGAAATTCATCGGCGACGGGTTCTTCGCCAGCGTCGCGGCCATCTTTTCGAGGTTGGTGCTCTTGCGCGCGGCGATCGCGCCCGTCCATTCGGAGGCGGGCTTCGGGAAGCTCGCGTCGAGGCCCGCCACGAGCGCCGACACGCACGAACCGATATCGCCGATCACCGGTGCGGCGATCGCGACGTTGCTGTCGATTTCCGTCGGCGAGATGTCGATCTGCACGAACTGCTTCGGCGCGCCCCAGGTCTTGCCCTTGCCGTGCGAGAGCAGCCAGTTCAGACGCGCGCCGATCAGCACGACGACGTCCGCTTCGGCCAGCACGAACGAACGCGCGGCGGAAGCCGACTGTTCGTGCGTGTCGGGCAGCAGGCCCTTCGCCATCGACATCGGCAGATACGGAATGCCGGTCTTCTCGACGAATGCGCGGATTTCCGCGTCGGCCTGCGCGTAGGCGGCGCCCTTGCCGAGCAGGATCAGCGGACGCTTCGCGCCCTTCAGCAGATCGAGCGCGCGCTGTACCGATTCAGGCGCCGGCAGCTGGCGCGGCGCTGCGTCGATCACGCGCACGAGCGATTTTTTTGCCTTCACTGCGTCCATCGTCTGCGCGAGCAGCTTGGCGGGCAGATCGAGGTACACGCCGCCGGGACGGCCCGACACGGCCGCACGAATCGCACGTGCGACGCCGATGCCGATGTCTTCGGCGTGCAGCACGCGATACGCGGCCTTCGCGTACGGCTTCGCTGCGTTCAGCTGATCCATCTCCTCGTAATCGCCTTGTTGCAGGTCGACGATCTCGCGCTCGCTCGAACCGCTGATGAGAATCATCGGGAAGCAGTTCGTGGTGGCGTTGGCGAGCGCCGTGAGGCCGTTCAGGAAGCCCGGCGCCGACACCGTCAGGCAGATGCCCGGCTTCTTTGTCATATAACCGGCGATGGCCGCCGCGTTGCCTGCGTGCTGCTCATGCCGAAAGCCGATGAAGCGCATACCCTCGGCTTGCGCGAGGCGAGCGAGGTCGGTGATGGGGATGCCGACCAGACCGAAAATCGTATCGATGTCGTTTGCCTTCAGCGCATCGATGACGAGGTGAAAGCCGTCGGTTGTTTGCTGCGTAGCTTCTGCAGCGGCGGTCTGCGGCTCAATGGTCCCAACTACTTCTGCCATGACGTCTCCTCCTTGGCGGGGCGTGTGTGTGGTCTCGTGATATACAATATTCCAAACACAATATTAGTCAAGCGAGTTTTATCCGATCTGTGGCCGTGCTGCTTTGCAGCGTAATCGGAGCAGCCGGATTTCCTCGTTTCTTCCAGGAAAACTGCGGCGGCGCATCAATGTTGCGTCGGGCATGATGTCCGTCACGTAAAGCTTTCAGGCCGTTTCCAGAGTGGGTTTCATGCTGTAAGACATCAAGGAACGCCCTGCGTGTTTTCGCATGTCCTCCATGCTGTCCACGACCAGACAACTGACATTTCTGCCTCAAAATTCATCTCTTTCAAATACTTGATTTTGGATATTACATACACATACGTGCATACGCCGTCCGCATTTCAGCGCTGCAACAGCGTTATTTCATAAGCTAATACTTATGATTATTGAAATAATCTTTAACTATCATCTATCGTTCTGACGCCCTACGCTGTATCTACGTCATCGATCACCGGAGAGACATCATGGGCGACGCACACATCCACGGACACCACACGGAACGCGAACAGGCGATCCGCACCCAGCTCTGCGCCTACAACATGGCGTTCGCTGAACTGGGTCTGCGCTTTCGCTGGGACGAGCAGACGCTCGAATCGCTCGCAACCATCGACGGCGAGCGCGCACGCATCGTCGCGTACGTCGAGACACACCATCCGCATCTGCTGAACGCGTACAGCGCTGCGTTCCTGAGCGAAGCGATCCTCGCGAAGAAGACCGCGATTGCGCCAGAGACGCTGCCCACGCGTACCGAAGCCACCATAGGCGCGCAAACCGCTCAGCCAGCTTCGCAACACGGCTTTTCGATTGCCGCGTGCTGGTCGGACGAACCGGATCTGCCCGCGCTCGCCGGCGCCTGAATCAGGCGTTACGTTCGGATGCCGCGCCCATGCGCGGCAAACTTTCGCGCCCTGGCCTTAACGTGTAAAACTCACCCCGCTGCCTGCGCACCGGGGTGAGTTTTTTTACCGCCCGACTCTCGTTGCCGATTGCTGCTGCCCGTCTGTCTGTTCGCCCGCGACCGTGTCAGTGATGGCTCAGGCCCGAACTGGCCGCGACGCTGGCCGCATCCACCGCCGCGCCGTCACTTGATTCGATCCAGCGCCGACGCATCGGCGCGAGAATGAACTTCGCCGAGACGCCGGCCGCGATCGTGATGACCGCCGACACGATGAACACCAGGTTCCATCCGCCCGTCGCCGAGAGCACCGAGGCG
>CALFSF010000458.1 GCA_937917025.1 uncultured Paraburkholderia sp. | reverse complement strand
GAACAACCTGAAAGGCGTGCGCGTGAAGTGGAACGATCTGCTGGCCCGCTGGCGCTCGCCGGAATCAGGTAGCGCGCAGCACGTGGCCTGAGCATGTGAGTATGACCGCCGCCACGGCAGGTTACGCAAGGCTCCTGGCGTAGCACGGTGAAGTAAGACGAAAGGCGGTTGTCCCTCGCGGGCAACCGCCTTTTTTCGTCCGGTGGAGACTGAATCGACCGGACCCGCGAGACGCCATCTCAGGCGCCGCGCGTGCCATCAACATCGCTGCTGCACATCAGCCCGCCGAGCGCACCCGCGCATTCGCCGAAGCCACGGCCGTCATATTGATGATCCGGCGCACCGTCGCGGCCGGGGTCAGGATATGCACCGGTTTTTCCGCGCCGAGCAGGAACGGACCGACCGTCACGCCTTCGCCGCCGATCATCTTCAGCAGGTTGTACGTGATGTTCGCCGCTTCGACGTTCGGCATGATCAGCAGGTTCGCCTCGCCGGAGAGCGTCGTGCCCGGGAACGCAGCCTTGCGCACCGCCTCTGACAACGCCGCGTCGCCGTGCATTTCACCGTCGATTTCGAGCGTCGGCGCGCGTTGCGCGATCAGCTTGCGGGCCGCCGCCATCCGCTGCGACGACGAAGACGGCGCGCTGCCGAAGTTCGAGTTCGACAGCAGCGCGACCTTCGGCGCGATGCCGAATTTCTCGATCTCGCGCGCCGCCAGCATCGTCATGTCGGCGAGTTGCTCCGGCGTCGGCGTTTCGTTCACGTACGTGTCGCAGATGAACAGATTGCGGCCCGGCAGCATCAGCAGGTTCATCGCGGCGAAGTTCTGCACGTTCTCGGCCTTGCCCAGCACCTGTTCGATGAAATTCAGATGCGTGTGGTACTGGCCGATCATCCCGCAGATCATGCCGTCCGCTTCGCCAAGACGCACGAGGATCGCGCCGATCAGCGTGTTGAACTTGCGCATCGCGGCCTTCGCGACGTCCGGCGTGATGCCTTCGCGGGCGCCGATCTCGTGATACGCCTGCCAGCATTGCTGATAGCGCGGATCGTCTTCCGGATCGACGATCTCGACGTCTTCGTTGCACTTCAGCTTCGAGCCCATCTTCTTCAGACGCATCTCGATCACCGACGGCCGCCCGACGAGAATCGGCTTCGCGATCTTCTCCAGCAGCACGAACTGCGCGGCGCGCAGCACGCGCTCGTCCTCGCCTTCCGCGAACACGATGCGCGCCGGCGCCGACTTCGCCGCCGCGAACACCGGACGCATCACCATGCCCGTGCGATAGACGGTGGTGCCGAGTTCTTCGCGATACGCGTCCATGTCCTTGATCGGACGGGTCGCGACGCCCGAATCCATCGCCGCCTTCGCCACCGCCGGCGCGATCTTGATGATGAGACGCGGATCGAACGGCTTCGGAATCAGATACTCGGGACCGAATTCGAGCGAGTGGCCCTCGTACGCCTTCGCGACTTCGTCGCCCTGATCGGTTTCCTCGGCCAGTTCGGCGATCGCGCGCACGCACGCGAGCTTCATTTCCTCGGTGATCGTGGTGGCGCCGACATCCAGCGCGCCGCGGAAGATGAACGGAAAGCACAGCACGTTGTTCACCTGGTTCGGATAGTCCGAACGGCCGGTCGCGATGATGCAGTCCGGGCGAACCTTCTTTGCGTCTTCGGGGCGGATTTCCGGGTCCGGATTCGCGAGCGCGAGAATCAGCGGCTGCGTACCCATTTCCATCACCATTTCCGGCTTCAGCACGCCCGCGCTCGAACAACCGAGGAACACGTCGGCGCCGCGAATCGCGTCGGCGAGCGTGCGGTCTTCGGTCTGCGCCGCGTAGCGCTCCTTCGACGGATCCAGATTGCCGCGACCTTCGTAGATCACGCCTTTCGAATCGCAAACCAGGATGTTCTTCTTCGACAGCCCGAGGTTGACGAGCAGATCCAGGCACGCGATCGCCGCCGCGCCCGCGCCCGAACACACGAACTTCACGTCGGCGAGCTGCTTGCCGACCACTTTCAGGCCGTTCAGGATCGCCGCCGAAGCGATGATCGCCGTGCCGTGCTGGTCGTCGTGGAAGACCGGAATCTTCATGCGCTCGCGCAGCTTCTTCTCGATGTAGAAGCACTCCGGCGCCTTGATGTCTTCGAGGTTGATGCCGCCGAGCGTGGGCTCGAGCATCGCGATCGCCTCGACGAGCTTGTCCGGATCGGACTCGTTCAACTCGATGTCGAACACGTCGATACCGGCGAATTTCTTGAAGAGACAGCCCTTGCCTTCCATCACCGGCTTCGCGGCGAGCGGGCCGATGTTGCCGAGACCGAGTACGGCCGTGCCGTTCGTGATCACGCCGACGAGGTTGCCGCGCGACGTGTACTTCTGCGCGTCAAGCGGCTCGTCGAAGATCGCCATGCAGGCTGCGGCAACGCCCGGCGAATACGCGAGCGAAAGATCGAGCTGGTTCGACAGCGGTTTGGTCGGCGTGACCGAAATCTTGCCGGGTTTCGGATTCTGGTGATACGCGAGAGCGCTTTGCTTAAGTTGTTCGTCCATTTTCTGACCTGCGAGACGTTAGTAATGGGCCCGGAACGTTGCATCGCGGACGGCGTCTGCGCGTATCGAATGGATGATCGACAGCGACGGTTTCGCTTGGCGCCGGTTGGGCGCGGCGTTGAACCTGGACGTCGGACAAAGCAATGCGGAACGTTTGGCGGGTCGATCAGTGTACACCCCGCACCCACCATTACACGTCGGGTTTACAGCGGCAGTCTGGACAGGAAACAGGGTTCCCGCATGTTGCAGCGCGCCATGACGCACGGCCACGACATGCGTGAGTACGCGGCTTATTCGAGCAGCGCACCGCGTCGCTCTGGAATGAGGAATAACGTCGCGAGAATGTCGAGCAGATAGATCGAAGCGAGCAGCGCAAGCGCGGCAGCGAACGAAAACCGCGCCGCCAGCGCGCCGACCACGACGGGCCCGAAGCCGCCCACCGCGCGCCCGATGTTGAAGAGAACGTTCTGCGCCGTGGCGCGCGCTTCGGTCGGATACAGCTCCGAAATCAGCGCGCCATAGCCACCGATCATGCCGTTCACGAACACACCCATCACCGCGCCGCCGATGAGCAACGCAAACGGCGTGGACAGATGCGCGTAC
>CALFSF010000457.1 GCA_937917025.1 uncultured Paraburkholderia sp. | reverse complement strand
CAGCGCGGGCACGGGCATGGGCGCGATCCAGCGGCAATCCGACGAACTCGATATCTGGAGCCAGCCCGGGCATGGCGTGGCGATGCGCGCCGTGCTATGGGGCGACGATAGCCGGCTTGCACAACCGGCCGGCCCGTTCGAATACGGCGTCGTGAATCTGCCCGTCGCCGGTGAGACGTTGTGCGGCGACGCATGGGGCGTGGAGTCGGGCGACGAGGGCGTGACCATCATGATGGCCGACGGTCTCGGGCACGGTCCGCAGGCGAACGCGGCTTCGATAGCCGCGGTGCGTGTACTGAACGGCCACGCGCGGCTATCGATTGTCGAGATCATGGACCGCGCGCATGACGCGCTTCGTTCCACACGTGGCGCCGCGATCGGCATCGCGCGCTTCGATGGCGTGGGCGGCAAGCTGCATTTCACGGGCGTCGGCAACATCTCGGCGATCGTGACGCAGAACGACGGCACCCGGCGCCAGATGATGTCGCATAACGGCATCGTCGGTCACAACATGCCTCGCGCGCAGCAAGCCGATACGCCGTGGTCCGCGCACTCGCAACTCGTGATGCACTCCGATGGGCTGCTCACGCGCTGGGACATCGAGCGCTATCCGGGGCTGGCGTTTCGCCATCCTTCGCTGATTGCGGGTGTGCTGTATCGCGACTGCACACGCGGTCGCGATGACGTCACCGTTCTGGTGGCGCGTTTGCGCGCGCGGGCGGCGCTGTCATGACGCTGCCGGTCCTCACGCTGTCCATCGACACCGAACAGGATCTGGTCGCGGTGCGCCGTCGCGCGCACGAGATCAGTTCGGCGCTCGGTTTCGGACAGCAGGACCGCGTGCGTGTCGCAACCGCCGTGCTCGAAATTGCCCGCCATGCGCTCGCGCATGCGCGGGGTGGGCGTGTGTCGTTCGAAGTCGAAGGCGGCGCGCCCCCGCAACAGTTGACGGTGCGCGTGATGGATGCCGGGCGAGGCATCCCGGACCCGGCGAGCCATCCGATGGGCGAAGGCCTCGTTGCCGCGCAGCGTCTGATGGACGAGTGCGTGATCGATTCGGCGCCGGGCGCGGGCACGACCGTGATCCTCAAGAAGACGATGCCGGAGCGCGCACCGCTTGTCACGGCCCAAACGATCAAGGCGCTCACCGCGCACTTCGGCGCATTCGAAGGCAGGTACACGTACGAAGAATTGCAGCGGCAAAACCACGATCTGCTCGTGGCGCTCACCGATCTTCATGAGCGTCAGGACGAGCTCACGCGGCTCACGCGCGAACTGGAGGATACGAATCGGGGCGTCGTCGCGCTCTATGCGGAACTCGACGAGCGCGCCGATCACCTGCGTCGCGCGGACAACATGAAGTCGCGCTTCCTGTCGAACATGAGCCATGAGTTTCGTACGCCGCTTTCGTCCATTCGCGCGCTGACGAAACTGCTGTTCGACCGCGTCGACGGCGAACTGACGATCGAGCAGGAAAAGCAGGTGCGATTTATCCGCAAGGCCGCGGACGATCTCTCCGAAATCGTCAACGACCTGCTCGATCTCGCGAAGATCGAGTCGGGCAAGATCGAGAT
>CALFSF010000456.1 GCA_937917025.1 uncultured Paraburkholderia sp. | reverse complement strand
TGCCGGCCGACAGGATCACATGATCTGCCAGCACGAAGAGATCGGGCGCTCCATAGATTTCCCGGCCCACGTCGACGATCTGGTAGCGCACCATCCATTTCTGCGTGGCTGTGTCATGAACGACGGAATGCACGGCCGCGCCCGTGAAGATCCGCGCGCCGTGCGCGACCGCATCGGGCAGATAGTTCATGTGCGTCGAATTCTTCGCTTCGTGATTGCAGCCGGAATTGCAGTCGCCGCAACCGGTGCACCGCTCCTGATGCACGCCGGCCGCGTTGGGTCCGGTTGTAAACGTGACGGTGACCGGTGGCCGGTAGAAACGGCTTTCCATGCCGAGCGCCTTCGCCGACCGTTCGAGCGCATCAAGTTTCGGCAGACGCGGATAGTCCGGCGGCACCGGCGACGGGGTCAGCATGGCGACCGCGCGCGCATATGCGCTGTGGAGACCGTCCCTGTCGTTGCGCACCGCGGCGGGCCAGCGCGGATCGTCCCACAGACGCGGGTCGGGATGCAGCGCGACGTTCGCATTGATGAGCGACGTGCCGCCAAGCCCGCAGCCGACCACCGCGTTCACCTCGGCGTTGAGGTGCACTTCCAGTAGCGCGAGCGGCGAGCCGATCTGTTTGAGCGCGGTGTTGTACTGCACCTGCCCGATCCCTTCGAGGGGCGTCGCCGGAAACTCGCCCGCCATGAATTCGCGTCCGCGCTCGAGCAGGCACACCTTGCGGTTCGCCCGCGCCATGCGGCTCGCGGCAATGGCGCCGCCGTAACCCGACCCGACGACAACGACTTCGTAATGCGGCTCTATCGTGGCAATGGCGCTGGACAAGCGGTTCATACGACCACCTCGCATGCACGTGCGCAGGGCGGGGAAACCCTGGCAGGACTGGACGGAACGGACGGGAAGGCGCGGCGCGGCGGACACGGGCGCGCCCATTTATCTTAGACGGCGCACGCCGGCGCGATTAAAAAGATGGGTGTCTGGATTGAGCGGTTGACGTTGGCAATGCATGCGCGTTGCGGGAGTCGAGCACCCGTTTCAGGCTTCGACGCTCTGGCAGATCTGTTCCGTGATTTCGAACTGAAGTGGCTGGAGTGTCTTTTGCTGCATGACCGTCGCAAGGGCGTTCATGTGACGTCCCTGGCCGACGTCTCGCAGCCGCCCACGGCGGCTCGTGGGGCGTCATCACCATTCATCGAACCCTCTCTTGCCACTTTAAATGACAGCGTATATGCTGTCATTTATGGCAATCATCGTACTCGACACCAACGTTTTTGTTTCCGGGCTGCGTTCGGACGGCGGCGCCTCCCGCGAAGTGTTGCGGCGCATACTGCGGGGGCAGCATGTCCCGGTTTTCGGCAATGCGCTGTGGCTGGAGTACGAGGATCTGCTCGGACGGCCCATCTGGCCGGATCTGACCACGGCCGACGAGCGGCTCCAAATTCTTGCTGCGCTGGCGCGGGTTGGGCGCTGGGTCACGCTGTATTACGGGTGGCGTCCCAACCTGCCGGACGAAGCGGACAACCACCTGATCGAACTTGCCGTGGCGGCTGGGGCGCAGGCGATTGTCACGCACAATATCCGCGATGTCGGCCGCGGAGAATTGCTATGGGATGCGCTCGCCATCCTGACGCCGGCACAATTCCTGGAGCGATTTTCATGAGCACTCTCACCATCCGCTTGCCGGACGACACCGCCGAACGCCTGAAGACGCTGGCACGTGCGCGCCATCTGAGCGTCAACAAGCTGATAGAGGAACTCAGCGTCCAGGCCATCACGGCCGCCGATGTGGAAATGCGCTTCAAGGCCTTGGCGACGGGCGGTGACGTCAGTCAGGCACTGGCGATTCTGGATCGCCTTGATTTGCGCTGAACCCGATGCTTGTGGAGAATGCGACGCACGCGACTGGTCGATTACCTGGTGACGGACGGCAAGCCCGGTGTGGACAAAGAATATTCAGGCATCGAGTGTCTGCTACTGGTCGCGCAGAGGGGCTAACCGTCCGTTTGACGACTTGATCGCCAAGGCGCAGGCCTATACGGGCATAGAGAAAAAAACGGCACTTGTGTGTGAAGCGCTAAAGGCGTTGATCCAGTGTGAAGCCGCTTCTTGCAATAACTCTCCGGATGCCCCAAAAAAACGCAGTCCTCCGTGCGGCGGTCCGCACACGAAGGACTGCGTCCAGCCGCGCTTCAGTTATGCGGCTGCTTCATTCATTTCCCGCGCGTTCGATTCCGCGGCGAGCAGGTTCAGCACGACGAGAATCGCGTCGCGATTGTCGAGACTGATCTCGATGCCGAGCACGTCGGTGAGCCAGCGGCCGATCTTCGTATTGGAAAAATCACCGGCGTCGGCCGTCTTTTTCACGGTGACGCCGAGTTTGACGGCGCGATAGTGGTACGACGGCACGCGAAAGCGCGAGGCAACCGCCGAAAGCCCACCCTTGCATTCGGAGCACCAGCCAAGGCTGCCGGCCAGCACGATCTGCTCCGGTTCGTCGAGGCTCGCGATAAAGGCCCGGGCGGCGCGGCGCACGTAGTGCTCGTTGAGACCGTAATCGGTCAGCACGCTGTCGACGGGGTCTTCGAGCGCCTGTGCGTGCAGGTCGATTTCCTGTTCCATGCCGTCGTTTTCCATGGAGACGTTACGTTGATGACTTGCACTGCGCAGACAGTCGATCAGATAACGGCGGAAGTACGCACAGAGCGCGTAGCTGCTCGACGGCGCGCTTTCCGCGCAGGCCTGCGATTCGGTGTGGCCCGGCGCGAGACGCAGCACCTTCGTGTAGATGAACTGCGCGACGAGTTCTTCCTTGTCTTCGCCGAGCGCCTGCAACTCGACGGGATGATAGGTCCGCAGCGCGCGCCGGACGAGGTCGTACATCGACGCCATTTCGTCGTGCGAGAGTTGGGTACGACGCCGCCACAGATCGGGCAGGATTGCGTCGTCAAGATGTCGTGCCAGTTCGCGGCCCGCAATGGCGCCCATGAAAGCCTCCGTCGACTGTTGTGGGGCATGGAGCGCGGGGGAAGCGGATAATCCGCCGGGAAGCCTTGAAGCTGGCTGTGTGAAAAGCCCCGAAAGGCTTTGGCCGCGCTGGTAAGTTGCAACCAGTATGGTTTTTGCCGGCGGCTTCGCCTATATGGATTAAGTGTTAGCTGATGGGTAAACTGCCGGGTAAACCATCGCGACAAAACGGCATGACGGGGCGTGCGATCCGCACGGTTCGCCGTCCAGACCACCGGCTTCCGGCAAGGAGACCGCACGATGCGGGCCGATCCCATCCAGCGCGCCATTGACGACGATCTCGTACCGGTCCTGTATGCGCAGGATCCGATTGCCTTCGTGTCGCACTGGTTTTCGATCGTCGTGCTGGTCGCGATCTACTGGCCCGACATCCCGTCTCCTCATCTGTTCGCGCTGTGTTTCGGCTTTTACGGCGTCGCCAACTGCGCGGGCCTCGCGCTGTGGCTGTGCAACCGCCGCTGGCCGACCGCGCTTTCGCCACGCGCGTGGATCAACCTGCACGCGCTGCGCGGCATGCTGCTCTACTCGGCGCCGGGCGCCGCGATCTGGTTCGCGTTCCAGAGCGTCCATGCCGACCTGCCGTTGCTGCATACGGTGATGCTCGTCACGCTCGCAGCCGGCGTGTTCATGTCGAACGGTTTCGATTTCCTCAACTTCGTGACCGCGATTCCATTCCTGCTGTTGCCGGCCATTGCGCTCCATTTCAGCGTCCACATGTACGACCGCACGATTCTCGCGATCGTCCTCGCGTTTTTCTTCTGCGCGATCAACGTCTATGCGCTGAGTTACCGGAAGCTGTTTCGCCGGGTGGTCGAGGCACGCGTCGACCAGCAGTATCTGGCCGAATCGCTCGCCGCGCAGAAGCTGGTCGCCGAGGAGGCGAGCCTCGCGAAAACACGGTTTTTCGCGGCCGCGAGCCACGATCTGCGCCAGCCGCTGCATGCGATCGGACTGCTCGCGGCGTCGCTCAACGACGGCACCGTCGCGCCCGCGCAGCACGCGAAGACCGCCGACCATATCGTGCGCAACGTCGAGGCGCTCAACCAGCTGTTCAACCAGGTGCTCGACCTCGCGCGGCTGGAGAGCGGGGTGACGCAGGTGATCCGGCTGCATTTCCGGCTCGACGAACTGTTCGAGCGCGTCGGTAGCCAGTACCGGCCGCAGGCCGCCGCGAAAGGGCTGGCGCTGCGGATCGCGCCGGCTTCGGTCGTGGTGCACGACGATCCGGTGCTGCTCGAACGCGTGCTGAGCAACCTGCTGTCCAACGCGGTGCGCTATACCGAGGAAGGCGCGATCTGGCTGGGTTTTCGGCGCGCGGGGCGCCGCTCGGGCGGCTATATCGAAGTGCGCGATTCGGGTATCGGCATTCCGCGCGCCGAACATGAGCGCATTTTCGAGGAGTTCTATCAGGTCGCCAATCCGCAGCGCGACGCGCGCCAGGGGCATGGCCTCGGTCTGCCGACCGTGCGCCGGCTGGTGGGTCTGCTCGGCGGCGAATTGCAGATGAACTCGGCGCCGGGGCGCGGCTCGACGTTCCGGTTCCCCGTTCAGGCGGGCGACCCGGCGCGGATCGTGTCGAGTCTCGGCGACACCGTGGTGAACAGTTCGACGACCGAAGGGCGGCGCGTGCTGTGCATCGACGACGATCCATCGATTCTCGAAGGGCTGTCGGCGTTGCTGGGCCGCTGGGGCTGCGTCGTGCGCGGCGTGCCGGACGAAATCCAGGCGCTGCAGGCGGTCGACGAAGGGTTCGTGCCGGATGCCGTGCTCTGCGACTACCAGCTGGCGAACCATCGAACCGGCGCGCAGGCGCTCTCCGCCGTGCGCGACGCGCTGCGTCACGCGGGGCACGGCGAGGTCGCCACGCTGCTGATTACCGGCGACATGGCTTCGCCCGATCTGGAGGCGCTCTCGGCGCACGATATTCCAGTGCTGCACAAGCCGGTGACACCGGCGCGTCTGCGTCGCACGCTCGAGAGCCTGTGGCAGCAGTCCGCGGCGAAAGGCGGCATCGAACCGGCCACGACGGGCGGTGCGTCCGGCGGCGCGCCGCCGTCTGTCGCCATCGGCGGACAGCATTGAATGCGTTGCGCGCCATCGCGGCGCCGGGTGTGGCTCCGCATGTGCCTCGATACGTGCAACGAGCGCTGCGCCAAAACTAAAGCGTCTTGCCGGCTTCGAGCCAGCCGTTGATCACGGCGATCGCGGTGGACCGGTTATGCACGCCCAGTGCCCGGAAAATCACCGACAGATGCACCTTGACGGTTCCTTCGGCGACACCGAGTTCGCGCGCGATCATCTTGTTGGTCCAGCCGCGATGCACGAGCCGCATGATGTCCTGCTGGCGCGGCGACAGATTTTCGAGCAGATGCCGCTGATGCGGCTGC
Source organism: uncultured Paraburkholderia sp. (assembly GCA_937917025.1). Lineage (GTDB taxonomy): Bacteria > Pseudomonadota > Gammaproteobacteria > Burkholderiales > Burkholderiaceae > Paraburkholderia. The sequence continues at coordinate 2 of CALFSF010000456.1, read as the reverse complement.
AA
>CALFSF010000455.1 GCA_937917025.1 uncultured Paraburkholderia sp. | reverse complement strand
GCTCGCCCTCATCATGCTCGTGCGCGGCTTTGCCGACGCCATCATGATGCGTACCCAGCTCGCGCTCGCGTACAACGTGCCGGGCTATCTGCCGCCGCACCACTACGACCAGATCTTCACGGCGCACGGCGTGATCATGATTTTCTTCATGGCGATGGCCTTCATGGTCGGCCTGATGAACATCGTGGTGCCGCTGCAGATCGGCGCGCGCGACGTGGCGTTCCCGTTCCTGAACTCGCTGTCCTTCTGGATGACGGCGATCAGCGCCATCCTGATGAACCTGTCGCTGGTGATCGGTGAGTTCGCACAGGTCGGCTGGCTCGCGTATCCACCGTTGTCGGAGCTGCAGTTCAGTCCAGGCGTGGGAGTCGACTACTACATCTGGAGCCTGCAACTGTCGGGCGTCGGCACGCTGATTACGGCAATCAACTTCTTCGTGACGATCATCCGCATGCGCGCACCGGGCATGTCGCTGATGAAAATGCCCGTGTTCACGTGGACCGCGCTGTGTTCGAACGTGCTCATCATGGCGACGTTCCCGATTCTCACCGTTGCGCTGGCGTTGCTCGGCCTCGACCGTTACCTCGGCATGCACTTCTTTACGAACGATGCCGGCGGCAACGCGATGATGTATCTGAACCTGATCTGGGCATGGGGTCACCCCGAGGTCTATATCCTGGTGTTGCCGGCGTTCGGCATCTATTCCGAAGTCATCGCAACGTTCGCAAGGAAACCGCTGTTCGGCTACCGGACGATGGTCTACGCATCCTGCGTGATCACGGTGCTGGCGTTCCTCGTGTGGCTGCACCACTTCTTCACGATGGGCTCCGGCGCGGACGTCAACGCGTTCTTCGGCATTATGACGATGGTCATCGCCATTCCGACCGGCGTGAAAGTATTCAACTGGCTGTTCACGATCTATCGCGGCCGCCTCGAATTCTCCGCGCCGGTACTGTGGACGATCGGCTTCATGATCACGTTCACGATCGGCAGCATGACGGGCGTGATGATGGCGATTCCCGGCGCGGACTTCGTGTTGCACAACAGCCTGTTCCTGATCGCTCACTTCCATAACGCGATCATCGGCGGCGTGGTGTTCGGCTATCTGGCGGGGGTCCATTACTGGTTCCCGAAAGCATTCGGCTTCAAGCTGAACGAGAAGCTCGGCAAGTGCGCATTCTGGTTCTGGTTCGTCGGCTTTTACGTATCCTTCATGCCGCTCTATGTACTCGGCTTCATGGGCATGACGCGGCGTCTGAATCACTATGACAACCCGGCATGGCAGCCGTGGCTGATCGTCGCCGCGTGCGGCGTGGTGCTGATCGCGCTCGGGGTGGTGTGCCAGGTCGCCCAGGTGGTGGTGAGCGTGCGTAACCGCAAACTGCCGGCATACCGCGACCTGACGGGCGATCCGTGGGGCGGCCGTACGCTCGAATGGGCCACGTCGTCGCCGCCGCCGGTCTACAACTTCGCGACCATCCCCGTGGTGCACGAACTCGACGCGTTCGCGCACATGAAAGAGCGCGGACAGGGTTCCGGCAACGATGCGGCGTACCGTGCGATTCATATGCCGTCCAACACCAGCGCAGGGTTCCTGATCGGCATGTTCAGCCTCGTGCTGGGTTTTGCCGGTGTGTGGCACATCACGTGGCTCGCGGTCGTTGCGCTCGTCGCCATCATGGCGACGGTAATCGGCCGCAGCTTCGGCGAGAACGACGGCTACACCATTTCCGCCGAAACGGTCCGGGCGATCGAAGAGAAACAAGGCGCGGCAATGCACGGGAAACGTGAAAGCGCGCGCGCTGCCGCGGAGGTCATCTGATGCTGCAAAAAACCAATCCCGCCACGCTGGCCGAACTGGAAAGCGAACACGCGCCCTCTCATTCGGTATTCGGCTTCTGGCTGTATCTCATGACCGACTGCGTGCTCTTCGCGTCGCTGTTCGCGGTGTTCGCCGTGATGGCGCATCAATTCGCAGGCGGTCCTTCCGGCAAGGATCTGTTCGACATTCCCGGGGTGGCACTGGAAACCGCGGTGCTGCTGTTGAGCAGCATCACCTACGGTTTCGCGATGCTCGGCGCTCGCCAGCGCAAGTCGGGCGTGGTGCTGGGGTGGCTCGCCGTTACGTTCGTGCTGGGTCTCGCGTTTCTCTGGTTCGAACTGAATGAATTTGCGCACCTGATCGCCGAAGGCGCCGGTCCCGGCCGCAGCGCGTTTCTTTCGTCGTTCTTCACGCTGGTCGGCACGCACGGCCTGCATGTGACGGTGGGCCTCATCTGGATGGTCGTACTGGCCGCGCAGATCCTCATCAAACCCGAACTGTCGGAGCGTGAAATGACGCGGCTCACGTGCCTGAGTCTCTTCTGGCACTTTCTCGACATCGTGTGGATCTGTGTCTTTTCATTTGTCTATCTTGGGAGCGTGCTCTAAATGGCGCATTCGCAATCGCTGCATGAAGAAGAAGGGCACGGCAGCCTTTCTGGCTATATCACCGGATTCGTCATCGCTGTGTTGCTGACGGCGGCGTCGTTCGGACTTGTCATGCGCGGCGCGCTGCCGCCGCAGTCGGCGATGCTGGTGCTTGCCGTGCTCGCCTTCGCGCAGATCGTCGTTCATCTGGTGTTTTTCCTGCATCTGAACACGTCGTCCGGTCAACGCTGGAACGTGATGGCGCTGTGCTATACCGCAGTGGCCTCGATCATCCTGATCGGCGGCACGGTATGGGTGATGCACAACGTCAGCATGAACATGATGTCCCGCTAACGCCGCGCGTCCGACGGCCTCTGTATGTCTGCTTTCGCACGGAGCGACCCCGCCGGCACCTCTACCATGGGTGGCTTGAAACCGGACGGCCGTCCGCTGTGGGCGGGTTCGCTCCCGGTGTTTGAAACGACCATGCAACAGG
>CALFSF010000454.1 GCA_937917025.1 uncultured Paraburkholderia sp. | reverse complement strand
GCGAAGACCAGATCCAGCGCACGTATCACGACGCATCGGATGACTGGCTCGCCGAGGCGAGCGCCGCGCAACCTTTTGGCCGCCTGATCGATCCTGCCGAAGCCGCGCGCGCGGTCGCGTTCCTCGCGAGTGCGGAGTCGGGTTTGATGACGGGCTCAATGGTGAACTACGACCAGTCGGTGTGGGGCGCCTTCGACGACACGCCCCATCCGGTCAAGGCGCTTTAGCCGGAAACGTGGTCAGGCTGTCCGATGTTGCCTGGGATGACCGTATGCGCTGTCCCGATTGCTGGTCAAAGAAATACACGCGCTCACGATTCAGCTTGAGACCGACCTCGGCGCCGATTTCACCGGCAAACATGTTCGACACCTTGACGACCACTTGTTGCTCGCCGACGTTGAGCGTCACCAGCGAATGATCGCCGATGAGTTCGACCAGATAGATGCGTGCACGGCCTTCGCCTTCTCCGGCGGCTACCAGCGCGCATTCTTCGGGCCTCACGCCCAACGTCGCGGCACCCTGGCGATTCACGTTCGCGGGCATCGCAAGTCCATCGGCTTCGAAGCGCTGGTTCGCCAGCGTGCCGCGCAGAAAGTTCATTGGCGGTGAACCGACAAACCCGGCCACGAACAGATTGGCAGGATCCGAATAGATGCGCGCCGGCGTGTCGAGCTGCTGCAATACGCCCTTGTCGATCAGCGCGACGCGGTGCGCGAGCGTCATCGCCTCGATCTGGTCGTGCGTGACGTATAGCGTCGTGATATCGAGTTCGTGCTGCATATGCTTGAGTTCCGCGCGCATATGCCCGCGCAGCTTGGCGTCGAGATTCGACAACGGCTCGTCCATCAGGAACGCCGCCGGCCGCCGCACGATCGCCCGTGCCAGTGCGACCCGTTGACGCTGTCCGCCCGAGAGCTGGCGGGGATAGCGAAGAAGCATGTCCTCGAGGTGAACGCTTGCCGCGACCTCGCGCACCGCCGCATCGATTTCCGCTTTCGCGCGCTTGCGAACGATCAACGGGTAAGCGATGTTCTCGAATACCGTCTTGTGCGGATACAGCGCATACGACTGAAACACCATCGCGAGATCACGGTCGCGCGGCAAATGCTGCGTCACGTCTTTTTCGCCGACATGTACCGTGCCTTCAGTAGCCGATTCCAGGCCGGCAATGATGCGCAAAGCCGTCGTCTTGCCGCAGCCGGATTCGCCGAGCAGCACGAGAAATTCGCCGGCCCGCACGTCCAGCGAAAGATCATGGAGCACCCGCACACCGCTGAAGTCCTTGCTGACGTTACGCAGCGAGACGCTCTTCGATTGCGAAGCGAGCGCCGCGAGGTCCGTAGCCATGTGTGCGTCGTTCATCCTTTAACCGCTCCGACGAGAATACCCTTGACGATAAAGCGCTGTAGCGTGAGCGTCAGCACCATCACCGGGAAGATCATGATCAGGATCAGCACGGACATGTTCCACCATTGCGGCCCGCGTGTCGCATTCTGGGCCGCGACGAGAAGCGGCAACGTCTGCGCATTCGCCGTGCTGAGAAAGAGCGCAAAGAGATACTCGTTCCACGACAGGATCAGCACGAGCAGGCCGGTTGCGACGATGCCCGGCGCGACCAGCGGCATCACGATGCCGAACAGGATCGCAAAGCGCGTCGCGCCGTCGATCTGCGCGCTCTCCTCGATTTCCTTCGGTACCGCGGCGAAGAAATCGAACATGAGCCACACCACGATCGGCACGTTCGCCGTCGCATAGGTGATGATCAGCGCGAGCCGTGTGTCGAGCAGCCCGACGCTCTTGAACGTCAGGTAGATCGGAATCACCGTGACGACGGGTGGCAGGATCCGTTGCGAGATGATCCAGAACAGGATGTCGTCGTTGCCGAAGCGGCGCCGCGCACGGCGAATGATCGGGCGCAACAGCAGGAAGAAAAGCGCGAGGCCTGCGGCGACTGCAACTCTCAGATCCACCCCCGCCCAGCCGGTGACGCCCACGATCGCCGCCAGTATCAGCACACCCAGGCCCACCGCCGCGACGGGCGGCCGGTATTCGATGCGGGCCAATGCGTACGCGGCCATCGAGCCGAGGAACACCGATGCCGCCGTTGAACACGTCGCGATCACGAGCGAATTCACGTACGGTCGAAACGTGTCCGGCCCAAGGTCGACGAAGATGTAATGCCACGCGTCGAGGCTCGGCTTGAAATCGACAAAAGGCAGGTAGGCGGGGCCGTTCGATACGTCGATCGGCAACTTGAACGACGTGATCGCCATCCAGTAAAGCGGAAACAGCACGACAACGGTCCACGCGCCAAGCAGCAGGTACGCGATGATACGAACGCCGACCGGAAGCTCGCCAAGCCGCGAATGAACGAAGAGGCGCCGGATCATGCCTGCGCTCCTCTCGCCCGTCGCACGACGAGCTGAAAGAACGACACGCATGCAATCGACGATACGAGAAACAGCATGTAGGCGACCGCGGAAGCGCCGCCGAGATTCAGCGTGCGCCATTCGATGAACGCGTGCAGGGTCATCGATTCGGTTGCGATACCAGGGCCGCCGTTCGTCAGCACGTTTGGCAGGTCGACGATCTTGAACGCTTCGATCAGCCGGATCAGTACGGCGCTCGCTGCAACCGGCGCGATCGACGGCCACGTCACATCGCGAAAGATCCGCCACCCGGACGCGCCATCGAGTTGCGCCGCTTCGATCTGGTCGCGCGAGGTGCCCTCGAGTGCGGCGAGCATCACGAGGAACATGAACGGCACCCACTGCCACGTGTCGCCGATAATCACGACGCAGCGGGCAAGCCACGAACTGGCTGCCCACGCGATCTGACCCAGACCGAGCCACGCCCATATGGGCGCAAGCGGGCCCACTGAGGTGTCGGCCATCATGCGGAACATGTAGGCGATGCCAACGGGCGTCACCATCAGCGGAATAAAGAACAGAATGCGAAAGAAGCGGCCGCCCCTTAGCGGCAATGTGCAAAGAAAGGCCAGCCCCAGGCCCAGCAGGAACTGCAGCGTTACGCCGACCGCGACATAAAAGAGCGTCACCATCAGGCTGCCGAGTTCGCCGCCGTTACCAACGGTATTCGCCGCGAGCCAGACGATGGCAAGGAGCGCCGCGGCCGCGATCAGCCGGCCGATGCCGCCGATGACGGAGCGACGCGCGCTCATTACGTAGCGCACGAGCCACCATGCGATCGCCACGGCGGTGATCGCCATCACCGCGATGCTGATCATTCCCGCCGGTCGAAACACGCCGACAAAATGAAACTGCTGGCTGCCGCTAAAGAGCCGCACATAGTTGCGCATCCCGACGAACGTCAGTTCGTATCCGCCTTCGCCAATCGAGAAACGCAGCAATGACAGATACGCCGACGCCACGAGCGGAAAGATCGAGAACGCGAGGATCAGCAGCACGGTCGGCAGGACAAACACGTACGGCGCCTGCCGGTCGAGCCAGCTGGTGAAGAACGATCTCCGCGTCGCGTGATGCGGCGACGCGGATGACGAAACGTGCGACGAGGATTGCATAAGCCCTTTCCGTGCCACGCGCGTTCGAACGAAAATCCGCGCTACTTCGCGCCGATCGACGCCCGGTACGCAGCCAGTTGCTTGTCCTTGCCGAGATCCTCGGTAATTTCATCCCAGCCGGTTTCGATGGCTTTCATCGTGGCATCCGCGTCAAGTTCGCCGGCCAGAAAACGCGCGATCGAGGTATCGAGCACCACCTGCTCATAGCGCTGGTTTTGCGGAATGCGCAGGTCGATGATCATGTTCGGGCTTTGCAGGCTCGCCTTGATCGCACCGAGATACGATGCGGCCGCCATGTCGCTCATTCCGCTTTTCTTCCAGATCGACATGTCCGTGAATTGGGCGGATTCAACCGGTCGTCGCAACACTGGATTGTTGAACAGATTTTAGGTAC
>CALFSF010000453.1 GCA_937917025.1 uncultured Paraburkholderia sp. | reverse complement strand
TTGGCGATTTCGCGGCCCGTGATGAACAGTTCGAAGCGCTCGGTAATGCCTTCGATCGTGTCCGACGCGCGCGCAAGCGGCGACACTTCGATCGGGTAATCGATGATGAAGGTCGGCTCCCACAACTGCGACTCGGCCGTTTCCTCGAAGAGCGCGAGTTGCAGCGCGCCGACACCCGCATTCAAAAACTGCGGCTGCGAAGCATCGACGCCGAATTTCTTCAGCTCCGTGCGCAGGAACGCGCTGTCCGCGAGTTGCTCACCGGTGTATTGCGGCGCGAACTTCTGGATGGCCTGCGTGATCGTCAGACGATGGAACGGCTTCGCGAAATCGAGTTCGCGGCCCTGATACGTGATCGTTGCCGTGCCGAGCGAATCGACGGCGGTCTGACGGATCAGCTGTTCGGTGAAGTCCATGAGCCACGTGTAATCGGTGTACGCGGCATAGAACTCCATCATCGTGAATTCCGGGTTGTGACGCGGCGACACGCCTTCGTTCCGGAAATTGCGGTTGATCTCGAACACGCGCTCGAAGCCGCCGACGATCAGCCGCTTCAGATACAGCTCGGGCGCGATACGCATGAACATCTGCATGTCGAGCGCGTTGTGATGCGTGATGAACGGCTTGGCCGCCGCGCCACCCGGAATCGGATGCAGCATCGGCGTTTCGACTTCCATGAAGTTCGCGTCCGACATGAAACGGCGAATCGACGACACCGCTTTCGTGCGCGCGACGAACGTCTGGCGCGCTTCCGGCGTGACGATCAGGTCGACGTAGCGCTGGCGGTAACGCATTTCCTGATCGGCGAGACCGTGGAACTTGTCCGGCAGCGGGCGCAGCGCCTTCGACAGCAGACGCAGTTCCGTGCAGCGCACCGACAGCTCGCCCTTGTTCGTGCGGAACAGCACGCCGCGTGCGGCGACGATGTCGCCCAGGTCCCACTTCTTGAATGCGTCGTAGGTTTGCTCGCCGACGTCGGCGGGCGTGATGAAGAACTGGATCTGGCCCGAACCGTCCTGCACCGTCGCGAAGCTCGCCTTGCCCATCACGCGTTTGAGCATCATGCGGCCAGCGAGAGCGACCTGAAGCGGATTCGCTTCGAGCGTTTCCTTGTCGGTGCCGGCGTATTCCGATTGCAGGGCGGCGGCGTGATGCGTCGGACGGAAGTCGTTCGGATAGGCGACGCCCTGTTCGCGCAGCGCGCGCAGCTTTTCGCGGCGCTCGGCGATGATCTGGTTGTCGTCGATCTCAGGAACGGCGTTCGTCGTCTGGGTCGGTTCGGTCATGATGGTTCGTATTCGGGGTGGTCGGATGAGGCTGACGGTGTGACTGCAAGGACGTCGGACGCACGGGCAGCAGGCACGGAAAACAGGTACGGCGATAAACCTGGCGACAGATCCGGAAGGCTGATCCGTCGCCGCCGGAAACGACGCGGCGCGGCAGGTGTTGCCGCGCCGCCGGTGCTTACACGCCCTGTTTCAGGCTCGCGCTGATGAACGGGTCGAGATCGCCATCGAGCACGCTCTTGGTATTGCTGATTTCGACGTTGGTGCGCAGATCCTTGATACGGCTGTTGTCGAGCACGTACGAACGGATCTGGTGCCCCCAGCCCACATCGGTCTTGCCCGCTTCGAGCTTGTCCTGCTCGGCCTGGCGCTTGCGGATTTCCGCTTCGTACAGACGCGATTTCAGCATCGCCATCGCTTCGGCGCGGTTGCGGTGCTGCGAGCGGTCGTTCTGGCACTGCACGACGATACCCGACGGCATGTGCGTGATCCGCACCGCGGAGTCGGTCTTGTTGATGTGCTGGCCGCCCGCGCCGGACGCGCGGTACGTGTCGATACGCAGATCGGCCGGATTGATGTCCACTTCGATCGAATCGTCGACTTCCGGATACACGAACACCGACGTGAACGACGTGTGACGTCCGCCCGACGAATCGAACGGCGACTTGCGCACGAGGCGGTGTACGCCGGTCTCGGTGCGCAGGAAGCCGTACGCGTATTCGCCCTCGATCTTGATCGTCGCGTTCTTGATGCCGGCGACGTCGCCTTCGGATTCCTCGAGCACTTCGGTCTTGAAGCCCTTGCGCTCGCAGTAGCGCAGGTACTGGCGCAGCAGCATCGCGGCCCAGTCGCACGCCTCCGTGCCGCCGGCGCCTGCCTGGATGTCGAGGAACGCGTTGTTCGGGTCGGCCGGGTTCGAGAACATCCGGCGAAATTCCATGTCGGCCACGCGCTGTTCGATCGCGCTCGCGTCGGTTTCGCAGGAGACGAGCGTTTCTTCGTCGTCTTCCTCGCGCGCCATGTCGAAGAGATCCTGCGTGTCGCGCAGGTCGGCGTCGAGCGCCGTCAGCTTGCCGACGACGTCATCGAGCAGTTTCTTTTCCCGGCCGAGTGCCTGGGCGTGCTTCGAGTCGTTCCAGACGTCGGGATCTTCGAGTTCCCGGTTGACTTCGATCAGACGACGTGACTTGTCGTCGTAGTCAAAGATACCCCCGTAGCTCGCCCGCGCGATGGCGCAGGTCTGCCAGAGAGGCTTCGATCGCGTTGAGACGTTCCGCTTCCATGTCGATCTTGTGTGGCTTCGTAAAAAGGGGAAATTATAGCCGATTGGCGCCATCCGCCGGACGCGGATACGCGATCCGGCACGGGTTTTCGGGCGTTTTTCACGCGGATTGGGCCGCTTTGCGGCTTGCGACAACAAACCTGGCGCGGCGTCGCTACCGCGCCTCGGCGACCGCGTGTTCGACGATCAGCTGGACGCGCGATACGCCGTTCCACGTGTCGCTCGCGAGACGATAGGCGAGCGTCGTGCGGGCCGGCAGCGTGTCGGTATGGTTGAACCAGATCGCGTTGAAGCGCTGCCGGCCGCGCAGAAGCTGCAGCTTCAGATGCTTGTCCTTCACGAGCGCCTGCGAAGCCACGTCGAATTCGCCCGAGAAGACCGGCGCCGGGAACCCCTGGCCCCAGACCGCGCCGTCGATCATCTCGACGAATTGCGGCGTGAAGTACGCGTCTTCCAGGTCGCCGTCGGTTTCGACCACGCGGGCGAGCGCGTTTTCGCTCAGCCATTCCCGGCCGACGGCTTCGAACGCGGCGGTAAAGCGCGGCACGTCGGCGGTGGCGATCGTGAGGCCCGCGGCCATCGCATGACCGCCGAACTTGCTGATGAGCCCGGGCTCGCGCTTCGAGATCAGATCGAGGGCGTCGCGCAGATGAAAGCCCGGAATCGAGCGCCCCGAGCCCTTGACGAGCGTGCCGCTGTCGTCGGCGAGCGCGAACGTGAACGACGGCCGGTGGAATTTTTCCTTCAGCCGGCCCGCGACGATGCCGATCACACCCTGATGCCACGTCTCGTTGAAGAGCGTGATCGTGGTCGAACCGGCCGGATCGATCGCGGACAGATCGGCGAGCGCCTGCTGCTGCATGCCCGCTTCGATTTCGCGCCGTTCGCGGTTCATCGTGTCGAGTTGCTGCGCGAGTTCCCACGCGCGACCGACGTCGTCGGTGGTGAGGCACTCGATGCCGAGCGACATGTCCGAAAGCCGGCCCGCCGCGTTCAGGCGCGGCCCGAGCGCAAAGCCGAGATCGAAGCCCGACGCGGCACGCGCGTCGCGCGCGGCGGCGCGAAAGAGCGCCGCGATCCCCGGCTGCATCCGGCCCTTGCGGATGCGCTGCAAACCCTGCGCGACGAGCACGCGATTGTTGCCGTCAAGCTTCACGACGTCGGCGACCGTGCCGAGCGCGACGAGATCGAGCAGGCCGTCGAGACGCGGCTCGGGACGCTCATCGCTGAACGCACCACGGCGCCGCAGTTCCGCGCGCAGCGCGAGCAGCACGTAAAACATCACGCCGACGCCCGCGATGCACTTGCTCGGGAACGTGCAGCCCGGCTGGTTCGGATTGACGATCGCGCGCGCGGCGGGCAGCGCG
>CALFSF010000452.1 GCA_937917025.1 uncultured Paraburkholderia sp. | reverse complement strand
CCCTACGACCTGCGCTCGAAGGCGTTTCTCGACAACCTGTATTTCACCTACACGCAGACCGTGCTGTGGGATCTGAGCGCCGATTCGCGGCCGTTCCGCGATACGAGCTACATGCCGCAGCTGTTCTACTACGTCGCCGATACCGGCTGGCGCAGTTCGTGGTTCACGCGCATGGGATTCTCGGGTGGTATCGGACACGAATCGAACGGCAAGAACGGCGACGATTCGCGTGCAATCAACATCGTGTTCGTGCGCCCGACGTGGGAATTCGGCAACCTCAGCGGCAACCATCTGACGGTGTCGCCGAAAATCTACTACTACCTCAGCAAGAGCGGCAACGAAGATATCGCCGACTATCGCGGCTACGTCGATCTGCTCGTGAAGTACGGCAGTCCCGACGGCTGGCAACTCGCCACCACGCTGCGCAAGGGCACGAAGCACTGGTACGGCAGCATCGATTCGCAGTTGACTTACCCGCTGTCGAAACTGCTCGGCAGCGCGTGGGGCGGTTATGTGTGGGTGGGCTACTTCAACGGCTACGGCGAGGACATTCTCGACTACAACAATCGCCAGCACTGGGTCGCGCGCATCGGCTACAGCATCTCGCGATGAGAGGCACATTCGCGTGCGCACGGCGCAATCGACGTTCGCACGCGGGTGGCGCAGTCATGGCCGCCACCGTATCCGGTGCGCTCGCTCGATCAACCCGGCGGTCTCCGGGTCGGAAATCCGGGGGATCGGTTAACATGTCGAACGGTTTCCGTTCACCCTTCCTCCGCCCGGGCGTTTTCATGGCTTCAAATCTTCACGACCTTCCCGACAGCCCCTGCATCGGCGTCTGCTCGACGCTTTTCGATGAAGTCTGCAAGGGCTGTGGCCGCACCGCCGGCGAAGTGTCGAACTGGGTGTTTCTGAGCGACGACGAAAAGCTCGCGATCTGGGAGCGGATCAAACGCGAAGGCACCGCGATGCGATTCCAGAACGACGCGCTCTGAGCAGCGACGTTCGCGCGCGGACGTTCGACGCCGCGCGCACCCGCGAACGAGAATGCATGTCAGAACTTCATCCCGACGCCGATGCCGACCACCAGCGGGTCGATATGCAATGTGCCGAGCGAGGCACCGCCTAGCGACGCATCGGTGTGCATCCAGATCTTCTTGATGTCCGCGTTGACGAAGAGATTCTTCGCCACCTGCACGTCGACGCCCGCCTGCAATGCCGGCCCGAAACTGTGATTGCTGATCGAGACCGGCTGGCCGCCCGCACTTAGACCATTGTTGTAGAACAACGTGTAGTTGAGGCCGGCGCCGACGTACGGCCGCACCGTCCCCTGATGGTTGAAGTGATATTGCAGCAGCAGCGTGGGCGGCAATACGTTCACGCCACCCAGGCCGCCCAGATTCGACGTCAACTGATGTCGTGACGTACCGAGAATCAGCTCGACGCCGATGTTGTCGCGAATCATGTACGTGAAGTCGAGTTCCGGCACGGTGGCGTTGTTGACATCGACATTGAGCGCCGACAACGTACTGCTCGTGCCCACCTGCGGCAGGATGCTGATGGCACGCAGACGCACGAGTACGTCACCTGCATGAATGCCGCCCATGGAGGCCGCCTGCGGCACCGTCTGAAAAGCTTCGTCCGCCGCGGCAGCCTGGCTTGCCGGCAGACACATGCTCAGCGCACAGGCCGCCGCGCCTGCCCCGTTGATCCATCTATTCATTTTTCTTTCCCCGTTGTCGTAAAGCCCCTAAATTTTCGAGGGGATTACGACCGCTCGCGTTGACCGGTATCAACGAAGCGAAAACGCACCGTGACGCGCGGCCGCCGGTCGCGCCGTGCCCGTCAGCAGCAGTTCGAGCAGGTCGCGCACGCTGCGGATCGCGTGGCCGAACGGCAGCGTTTCACGACCGCGAAAGAACACGCCATTCGCAATGTCGCCGCGCAGCGCAGCCGCGAGGCGCGTGTCGATGCAGAAGTGGCCGAATTTCTCGATCCCGTCACGCAACCCGCATGCGCTCAGACACTCGAGCGCCGTGGGGCACGCCTGCCTGAGCGCGCCGATCTTCGTGCGGATACGTTCCTCGTGGCGCAGATAGCGCGTGAGCCATGGCGTGCGAACGGCGCGCGCCGGCAGCCCCGTCACGCTGACGAATTCGACGATGTCTTCGGGTGTAGCTTCAGCCAGCACGCGCTTGAAATCCGGATGCGCGTCGCCCTCCTCGGTGACGGCGAACGGCGTACCGAGCTGCACGCCGCTCGCGCCCGCCGCAAGGCACGTGCGCACGGCATCGTGACTGTTGATGCCGCCCGCGACGATCAACGGCACCTCGTCACGGCTTAAGCCCAGCGACGCGAACACCGCGTGCATCTCGTCGAGCACGCGCGCGAATTCGAAGCGGCCATCATGCATTTCCGCCAGGTTCGTCACGCCAAGGTGGCCGCCCGCATGCGCGGGATGCTCGATCACGATGGCATCCGGCAGGCGCCCTTTCTTCATCCATTTCTTCAGGACGAGCGTCGCGCCGCGGCTATCCGACAGGATCGGAATGAGCGCGACGTCGAACGCGTGCGTCATGTCAGGCAGGTCGAGCGGCAGGCCCGCGCCCATGACGATCGCGTCGGCGCCGTTTTCGCATGCGACGCGCACGTAATCGGCGTGCGCGCTGACGGCTTTCATCACGTTGACGGCGATCATGCCGCGTCCTTCCGACAGCACACGAGCCGCCCTGATTTCGCGGGCGAGCGCCGTGAGGTTCGCGCGTTCGAGCGTCTCGCGATCAGGATGCGCGCGACATGCGTCGACGAGATCCGCGTGGTGATGCCGCAGGTCGATGCTGGCGATAGTGCCCAGCGCACCTTCGCGGGCGACACTGCCGGCAAGCCGGTGCGCCGATATGCCGACGCCCATCCCACCCTGTACGACCGGCAACAGCGAACGGCCGCGAATCACGAGTGGGGGAAAAGAATGCGCTGGAAACATGAGAGGCCCGCTTCGTCGACATGAAACGTCCATCGTCGCGAATGGGCCAGACCTCGCATTGCGCGGAATCAAACAAAAGACGCGCGGACCGGTATCGGCATACCGTTTCGTGATTCAGATCAGCGGCGATGAAGGGAGCGTCATCGCCCGCGCCATGAAAAAAGCCCGCTTCGAAGGAAGCGGGCTTCTGTACCCCGGACCTGTATCGAAGCTTTACTGCACGCCCTGGCTCAGCAGGAAGTCTTCGTAGTTGCCGCCGAAGTCGTTCAGCGTGCCGTCCGTGCGCACTTCGACGATGCGGTTGGCGAGACCGCTCACGAATTCACGATCGTGCGAGACAAAAATCAGCGTGCCCTCGTACTTCTCCAGCGCGATCTGCAGCGACTCGATCGACTCCATGTCCATGTGGTTCGTCGGCTCGTCCATCAGCAGCACGTTGTGGCGGCCGAGCATCAGCTTGCCCCAGATCATGCGGCC
>CALFSF010000451.1 GCA_937917025.1 uncultured Paraburkholderia sp. | reverse complement strand
GCGCCGTTCGGCGCCGTAACCGGCGCGCGATCGAAGAAATAGATGCCATGCGGCGAGCGGCCGACGGCGATCGTCTGGATCAGCTTGCGCGTCGACAGATCGATGATGCCGACGTGCTTCGCGAACCGGAACGTCACCCACAGATAGCGCTTGTCGGCGGAAAGCTCCATATCGTCCGGCCCCGGCATCAGGCCCGTGATGTCGCCGACGTTCGTGAGCGTGTCCTCGTCGATGATGCTGATGGTGCTCGCGACACGATTCGATACCGCGACGTGCCTGCCGTCAGCCAGCGAGCGGAAGTTATGCGCGCCCTTGCCCGTTGGGATCGTTTTCACGACTTTCTGGTTTCTCCAGTCGACCACCGCGACATAATCCGAGCCGGTCATGCCGACCAGCAGATATTTCTCGCCCGGCGTCATCCAGAGGCCGGCGGGCACCTTGCCGACCTTCATCTTCCACTTGACCTGCTGCGTCGCGAGATCGATCGCGGCGAGTTCACCCGACACCTGCAACGTGACGAACACCGTTTTACTGTCGGTCGTGAACGCCATGTGACTCGGCATCACGCCGAGCGGCAGCCGGCTCGCAAGCGCCAGGTTGTGGCCGTCGTAGTGATAGATATCGAGCCGGTCGAGCCGCAGGCCCGTGGTGACCATCCACTTGTGGTCCGGCGAAAAGCCGATCTGGTAGGGATCTTCGATGCCTTCGACCCAACGCTGCACCTTGCCTGTTTTCGGATCGACGAACATCAGGTTGTTCGAGACGGAGTTGGCGACGATCAGCGACGAATTGTCCGGCGTCACCATCAGATGATGCGGTTCCTTGCCGGTTGGGATCGTGCCGACGACCTGACGGCTCGCCTCATCGATAAGGCTGAGCGTTGCTTCGCCGGAATTGAGGACGATCACGTTGTTCGCTTGCGCCACCGGAGAAAAAAAGCCCGCTGCGACGACCAGGGCAGCGCCCGCTGCCAGCGTGCTGGTCAGGCGGGAGAGAAGAAAATTGCGCATGAAAACTCACGTCGGAGAATAGCCATCATTGTAGAACGTTTGCCTGAGCGCGCGGTTGACGCAGGTCGGCCTCGCGCCGGAAAAAGCGTGCGGCGGAACGCTGGCGACGGACCGCATTCGCACGCGAACCCATCGGCAATCTTTCGCGGGCGGCTTTTGATCCCAACGCGCTCCTTTTTTTATCCCCAAAAATAAGAATCCGGTTAATTGACCGGTTACGAATCTAATTTATCCATGAAAATATAAGCCGCAGATTAATAGTTCTCTACAGCTTTTATATTTCTCCTAGGCCGAATGGTCATTATGGATTTAAGAGTTAACTCATACCTGCCAAATCTGCCACACGGGAAAATCAGATCAAATCATTTCCCCGCAACAAATCCGTGATCGTTTCAGTGAGAAAACACTGTGTGACTCGCTTCGCACAGGGCTTCCTGCGTCTGTCTCATCCTGCGCTGGCGTAGTCAGCAGTAGTTTGAGCTGCATTCTTATCGTTCGAAGAATGCTTGAACAGGCCAATCGGTCTGAAAGCAGGCTTACTGAATTAGCTCACGGTCTTAACCTGGCAGAGTATTTTAGGAATGCATCGACTTTACGATCTGAACATCCACGTCAAACCTCATTTCCGTGACGCGCAGCTTGTGTCGACCCTGCGTGCAGTACGCCGGCGCTTTCTGATCCGGCTCGCGACGGCGACCCTGCTGGCGACAGCCGGCGCCGTATCGGGATCGGTCGCTGCCGCCCACGTTGCGCAGCCGGTGGCGGCGACACCCGCCGCCGCAACCGTTTCCGCCGTCAGCAGCACCGACCCCTATTTCAAGGCGGATGGCGCCAACGACGATTCCGACGCCGCCGTGGCCGCTGCCGGCTCCAGAAGCGTCGCGGCGGGCGCCAATGCACATGCCACCGGCACGGCTGCTGTCGCAGCCGGCAACGGCGCAAGCGCGACCAGCGCGGATGCGGTCGCCATCGGCGATGGCGCAGCCGCGACCAGCACCGGCGCGATCGCGATCGGCGGCAACGCGCGCGCCAGCGGACTCGGCGCGATGGCGACCGGCAAGGACGCGAGCGCCACCGGCAACGGCGCATTCGCGGCCGGTTATCAGTCGAAAGCCGTCGATCTCGCCACGGCCACCGGCATCTTCGCCACCGCGACGGGTTCGCGCAGCACGGCGGTCGGCGCGGCGGCGAATGCCAGCGGCGTATCGTCCGTCGCGATCGGCAACGGCGCCCAGGCCACGCGGCCGAACAGCGTTGCGCTTGGCGCCGATTCCACGACGTACGCGAATCTCGCCGCACTCGCGTTCACGCCGGTCGGCGCGACGCTCATGATCGCAGGCGCCACGGCCGCCGGCGAAGTCTCCGTGGGGGCGGCGAATGCGGAGCGGCGCGTCACGAACGTCGCCGCGGGCGCGATCGATACCGATGCGGTCAATCTGAGCCAGTTGAAAGCGCTCGACAGCAAGCTCGATGGCGCCGCCTTCTATGACCGCTACGCGGACGGCTCCTTCAACCGCAACAGCTTCACGCTTGGCGGCGACCCGGCAACGGGCGGCACGGTGATTCACAACGTCGCGGATGGCGTCGATGCGCACGACGCGGTCAACGTCGCGCAACTGAACGCCGTGAGTGCAAAGGCGGACCAGGCGGCAACCCGGGCCGAAAGCGCCGTCACCTACGACACGAACCCCGACGCCACCGTCAACCACAACAGCATCACGCTTGCTGGCAGCGCAGCGAACGGCGGGACGATCATCCACAACGTCGCGAACGGAATCGACGCACTCGACGCGGTCAACGTCGGCCAGTTGAACGCCGCGGTGGGCGATGCGATCAGCCACATCGCGGTCAATACCGCCAATCCACTCTTCAGCGCCGACGGCGATCGCGACACCGAAGGCTCACAGTCGAGCGGCACGCACGCCGTCGCGGCCGGCGCAAACGCCCGGGCAACGGGCGCCAACGCCGCCGCGCTCGGCGCGAACGCGGTCGCGAGCGGTACGAACGCCATCGCACTTGGTGCGGGAGCCAGTGCCAGCGCGGACAACGCCGTGGCGCTCGGCGAGGGATCGATTGCCGATCGCGCGAATTCGGTTTCAGTCGGTGCGGCAGGCGCCGAGCGGCAGATTGCAAACGTCGCGGCCGGCGTTCAGGGCACCGATGCAGTGAACGTGAACCAGTTGAACCAGGGCATGAGCAGCGCGGTCAGCCAGGCGAACAGCTACACCGACAACCAGGTGCGCTCCGCCCGCCGCGATGCTTACGGCGGCACCGCCGCCGCGCTGGCGGTCGCCGGTCTGCCCCAGGCGGTGTTGCCCGGACACGGCATGGTGGCGGCCGCGGCCGGCACTTACGGCGGCCAGTCCGCCGTGGCGCTCGGCGTGTCGCAACTCTCCGGAACGGGAAAATGGGCCTACAAGGTTCAGGGCACTGCCAGCTCGCGTGGTGAATTCGGCGCATCGGCTGGAGCAGGCGTGCACTGGTAGCGCATCACGCGCGTGCCACGCAACCCGCCACCGCACGCGCGCGCCGCGCGTGACTGCGCTCACCGCTGCATCGATTCCCACACCTTGTGCAGACGCTTCACGGAGACGGGCATCGGCGTTCGCAGTTCCTGCGCGAAGAGCGAAATCCGCAACTCCTCGAGCAGCCAGCGGAACTCCGTCAGCCGCGAGTCCATCACGCCGCCGCGCTGTGCGATCGCACGCTGATAATGTTGCTGCAGCGGCTGGAACTCGGCGAACTGACGCGCGTCGCGGACCGGGTCGGCTTTCAGCTTGTCGATACGCAACGCGATCCCCTTCAGGTATCGCGGGAAATGCGCCAGTTGCACATAAGGCGTATCGACGACAAAGCGTTTGCCGATCAGCGCATCCAGCTGGTTCTGCATGTCCGCGTGCGCTGACGTAAACGATTTCGCCTGCACGAGCTTTTTGGTCACCGCCGCATATTCGGCCAGTATCTGCCCGGCAAGGCGCGCGATTTCCTGGGCGAGCAGCGTCAGACGGCCACGGCCTTCATCGCGCCGCGTGTGGAACGTGAGGTCGTCGTCGGGAAGCGGGTCCTGCAGGCAGGCGCGGTCGAGCGCCATGTCGACCAGCTGGTCGCGCAGTTCTTCCTGGGTGCCGCGCGGCATGAACTGCATCGACATTTCGCGAATGCCCGGCAGGTTCTTTTCCAGATATTTGATTGGTTCGCGCAGTTGCAGCGCAAAGAGCCGTCGCAGACCGGCGCGATGAATCCGTGCCGCTTCTTCGGGCGAATCGAACACCTCGACATCGCAATGCGTCGTGCGATCGACGAGCGCCGGATAGCCGAACAAGGTCTGCCCGCCACGGCGGATTTCGAGCAACTCGGGAAGCTTGCCGAAATTCCACGTCGTGAGGTTTTCGTACAACGCAGTCGCCGTATTGCTGCCGGCTGTCGTCATCTCCGGTGTACTTCCTCCGCGCGCGCCGGCTTTCGCGGCAGACGGCACCGCGGCCGCATCGCGTGTTGCTGCACCCCCGGAAACGTGCCCTGACAGACCCGGCGCGCCGCCAAGCGTGGCACTCGCCGCGATCTTCTGGAAATGCTGCTGCGCCTGGCCGCCGAGTTCAGCACGCAGTTGCGCAAGATTGCGACCCATCGCGAGTTGCCGGCCGTGCTCGTCGATGACCTTGAAGTTCATGAACAGATGCGCCGGCAGCGTCTCGAGCTTGAACTCCGACTGCTTCATCGCGACCTGGGTCTGCTCGCGCACATCGGCGATCAGCGCCTCCAGCAGGCCACCCGCGCCGAAACGCGGGCCGCCCGTGCGCTGGACAAAACCTGCCGCGTACTCCGGCAGCGGCACGCAATGGCGACGCAGCTTTTGCGGCAGCGACTTCAGGAGCAGTTGCACCTTCTCCTTCAGCATGCCGGGCACGAGCCACTCGCAGCGGCGCGCGTCGACCTGGTTTAACGCATAGAGCGGAACGGCCGCCGTCACGCCGTCGCGCGGCGAACCCGGCTCGAAGTGATACGTGAGCGCCATTTCGACGCCCGACATCGTCATGCGCTTCGGGAACAGATCGGTCGTGACGCCCGCCGCTTCGTGCCGCATCAGATCGTCGCGCGACAGATACAGCAGACGCAGTTTGTCCTCGGACTGCCCGCTCTTTTTGACTTCGTCCTTGTACCAGCGCTCGAACGACGCGCCCGTATAAATGCCCTCGGGAATCGCCTGCTCGTAAAAGCCGAAGATCAGCTCATCGTCGACCAGCACGTCCTGGCGGCGCGACTTGTGTTCCAGTTGCTCGATGTCGGCGAGCAGCTTGCGGTTATGCGCGAAAAACGCGAGCTTCGTGTCGAACTCGCCGTCGACCAGCGCGCCGCGGATAAACAGTTCGCGCGCGCGCGCCGGGTCCTGTCTGCCGAAACTCACGCGCCGCCGGTGATACACCGGCAGACCGTACAGCACCGCGCGCTCGAACGCCGACACCTGCGCCGCGCGCTTTTCCCAATGCGGCTCGGACAGCGACTTTTTCAGCAGATGCGCGCCGATCTGCTCGATCCACTCCGGCTCGACTTTCGCGATACAGCGGGCGTACAGACGGCTCGTCTCGACCAGTTCCGCCGCGATGACCCAGCGGCCGGCCTTTTTCACGAGCGCCGAGCCTGGCCACAGGTAGAACTTGATGCCGCGCGCGCCGAGGTAGTACGGCTCGTCGTCGGCCTTGAGGCCGATGTTGCCGAGGAGACCCGTGAGCAGCGCCAGATGGATCTGCTCGAACGTCGCTTCGCTCTCATTGAGCCGCCAGCCGTGCTCGCGCACGACCGTCAGCAACTGCGAATGCACGTCGCGCCATTCCCGCAGCCGCAGATGCGACAGGAAATTCGCGCGGCACGCGTCGACCAGCTGTTTGTTCGACTTCTTGTGCGCGACCGCGTCCTCGAACCACGTCCAGATCTTCAGCCACTGGAGGAATTCGGAACGATCGTCGGCGAAGCGGCGATGCGCCTGATCGGCCTGCTCCTGCGCCTCGACCGGCCGGTCGCGCGGGTCCTGCACGGACAGCGCGCTCGCGATGATCAGCACCTCGCGCAGCGCCTGCTGGTCGCGCGCGGCGAGAATCATCCGGCCGACGCGCGGATCGAGCGGCAGACGCGCGAGCTCGCGGCCGAGCGGCGTCAGCGCGTTGTCGTCGTCGACGGCGCCAAGTTCGTTCAGCAACTGGTAGCCGTCGGCGATCGCGCGCCCCGGCGGCGGCTCGATAAACGGAAACGTTTCGATTTCGGTCAGATGCAGCGACTTCATCCGCAAGA
>CALFSF010000450.1 GCA_937917025.1 uncultured Paraburkholderia sp. | reverse complement strand
GGGATGATGTTCTGGATCTGCGGCGTGCCCGGCAGCGAATCCATCGTGAACGAGAAGGCGCCCAGCGCGATCGCGCCCGGCATCAGACGCTTCGGGATGTTGCTCTGACGATACAGTTCAGCGGCGAACGGGTACACCGCGAACACGACCACGAAGAGCGAAACGCCGCCGTACGTGAGCAGCGCGCACACCGCAACGATCACCGCATTCGCCCGCGAACGGCCGATGTAGCGAATCGCGGCGGCAACGATCGATTCGGAGAAGCCCGACAGCTCGATCACCTTGCCGAACACGGCGCCGAGCAGGAACACAGGGAAGTAGAGCTTGACGAAGCCGACCATCTTTTCCATGAAGATGCCGGAAAAAACCGGCGCGACGGCGGCGGGATCGGTCAGCAGCACGGCGCCGAGCGCGGCGATCGGCGCGACGAGGATCACGCTGTAGCCCCGATAGGCGGCGAACATCAGAAACGCCAGTGCGGCGAGGACGATGACAAAGGACATTAAGTCTCCAGAACTGGTTTGTTGTGCGCACGCGCATCGACGGCCTGACCGTGGACGCAGCGAGCCGGCGCTCGCGTACGCAGCTTTCGTGCCACCCGCCGCCAGACGGCGTGGGAGCGGCGTGTCAGGTCGGTGAACGGCCCGCCGTCCAGCGCGCGGCGCGACCGATTGTACATAAAGTCTCGAATTCGGGATTGAAAGCTGCCATTCACGACGCCGGGAACGTGGCAATATCAAGACAGACGGCGTTGCTGGCGATCTCCTCGTTGAGATAAGCTGTCCACGAATGGAGACGGCAGCGCGCACAAAACGATAATGGAGACAGCGACATCATGATGAACGACTGGGCAGGCCTGCCTGAGAACTACAGCGATGTCTTGCGACGGGCGATGGATTCGCTCTTTCGGACGTTCGAAAATTTCAGCGAAGGGACGTTCATCGTCGACGCCGATGCGCGCGTCGTCTGGATCAACAAGCGTTACGCGGCGCGCTTCGGATTCTCCGATCCCGAGCAGGCCATCGGCCGCGATTGCGAAGCGGTGATTCCGAACAGCCTGATGCGCGACGTCGTCGCGACGGGCAAGCCGATCCTGCTCGATATCCTTGAAACCGACCGCGAGCCGCTCGTCGTCACCCGTCTGCCGCTGAAGGACGACGCGGGCGCGACGGTCGGCGCCGTCGGGTTTGCGCTCTTCGACGAACTCAAGGCGCTCACGCCGCTCTTTTCGCATTACTCGCGCGTCCAGCAGGAGCTGATCGCGACGCGTCAGTCGCTCGCGCAGGCGCGGCGCGCGAAATACACGTTCGCGAGTTTCGTCGGCACGAGCGCGGCAAGCCTCGAGGTCAAGCGCCAGGCGCGGCGCGCGGCGCAGGTCGAGTCGCCGGTGCTGCTGCTCGGCGAGACGGGCACCGGCAAGGAACTGCTGGCGCATGCGATTCACGGCGCTTCCGCGCGGGCGAACAAGCCGCTGGTGACGGTGAACGTCGCGGCAATCCCGGATACGCTGCTCGAAGTCGAATTCTTCGGTGCGGCGGCGGGCGCCTACACGGGCGCCGATCGCAGGGGCCGTGTCGGCAAGTTCGAACTCGCCGACGGCGGCACGCTCTTTCTCGATGAAATCGGCGACATGCCGCTACCCTTGCAGGGCAAGCTGCTGCGTGTGTTGCAGGACAAGGAGTTCGAGCCGCTCGGCTCGAACCGGATCGTGCGTGCGGACGTGCGGATCATCGCGGCGACCTCGGCGGACCTGCCGGCGCTCGTCGCCGCCGGCCGCTTTCGCGCGGACCTCTTTTACCGGCTCAACGTGCTGACGATTCACGCGCCGCCGCTGCGCGAACGCGCGTCGGATATCGAGGCGCTGGCGTACGCGATACTCGAGGATCTGTCGCTGAACGTGCCGGGCGCGCACTTCGAGCTGCAGAACGACGCGTTGCGCCTGTTGTCCGCGTACGCGTGGCCGGGCAACGTGCGCGAGCTGCACAATACGCTGGAGCGCGCGGTGATGCTGTCGGACAGCGAACGCATCGACGCCCGGGCATTGGCGCCGTTTCTCGGGTCAACGCGTGTACCTGCGGCGGCGCGCGAGGCTGGCATCGACGTCACGGGTGCGGCCGGCTCCGCTTCCACGGCCGCGACGGATGCGGCACACGCAAGCTGGACCGACGCGATGGCCGCGTTCGAACGACGGTTCCTGAGCGACGCGCTGCGTGCCAGCGGCGGCCGCGTGACGGAAACCGCGACGCGTATCGGTATGGGACGCGCGACGCTCTACAAGAAGATCGCCGCTTACGGTATCGAGGTGTGAGATGAAGCACGGGCAATTCGCTGCGATGCTGCTCGCGACGGGCCTCGCGTTCCAGGCACAGCACGCGTTCGCACAGGAGGCTTCGGCCGTATCTGGCGCCAGTGCATCGGCGGTGGTCGAGCGCAGGAACTGGTACAACGACCCGTTTTTCCCGCTGTCGCACGCGGTGGCGGACTGTCCGGTGCCGCTCGGTCCGCTGATGACGAGGGCGCAGATGGAAGACGACGCGCACTATCGCGTCGAGCGCGGCACGACGTGCTGGCTCGCGCACAAATGCACGAAGCCCAACTCCTATATGTACGATCCGGACATCGCCGCTGCGATTCGCGCGCGGTTCGCCCAGCCGGAGGGACTCGACGGCACGAGCATCTGGATCACCGTGCAGCGCCGCTTCGTCTATGCGGAAGGCTGCGCGCCGGCATCGTTCGATGCGGCCACATTGCAAAAGCGTCTCGAAGCGATTCCCGACGTCGAGCAGGTATTCGTGCGCGTGACGGCCACGCCGCGCGGCCCGCTGCCCTACAAGACGCTCGCGGCGCCCGACTGACGCAGTGTCCCGGCCGCGTGGCAAAATCGCG
Source organism: uncultured Paraburkholderia sp. (assembly GCA_937917025.1). GTDB lineage: Bacteria > Pseudomonadota > Gammaproteobacteria > Burkholderiales > Burkholderiaceae > Paraburkholderia. The sequence goes on along the minus strand of CALFSF010000450.1, from coordinate 3,415 downwards.
GGATCGGTAGAACAAAAGACCAACCGGGGTTTTTCAATGAAACGCAATCGTCCATTCCGCGCGCAACCGCGCTTCGCCGCACGCGCGCTGTCTGCCGCCGCTGCCGCCTGCGCGGGCGTGGCATTCGCCGCGCTGGCAGGTTGCAGTAGCGCCGCGCCGCTGTTTTCTCCCGATGGTCTGCCCACCACGCAGGTCCAGTGTTCCGCGGCCGGTGGCGATGGCTGCGAGCAGCAGGCGCGCGGCATGTGCGGCGGCCCGTTCGAGATCGTGCGCCAGACAACCGCCGACGGCGTGCGTAACCTGCTCTTCGCGTGCAGGAAGCCGGGCTGAACCGGCCTTCCTGCTGATCTGCCGACTTACTGGCCGCCGCCGTTTCCAGGCAAATGCAACAGCAGCCGGACCAGATCGGGCTGCCGGTTCGTCGCTGTCTTCTGATAGATCGCCTGCAACTGCTTGCGCACCGTGTCGTGCTGTACGCCGATGCGCGTGGCGATTTCCTTCGGCGACATGCCTTCCGCCAGAAAATGCGCGACGCGGCACTCGGCGGGCGTCAGATCGAACGCGGCGGCGAGCAGGTCCTCGTCGACGGGCGGCGCGGACGGCGGGTGATAGAAAATCAGCATCACGATGGCGCGCAGCCCGAACACGGCCGACACCTCGCCCGGCGCGATCAGGTTATAGAACGCATAGAGCGTGTCCTGCGGGAACGGGCTCGTGTTGTCCTGGATACGCATCACGCGATAGCGCGCCGCATCCGCGTGGACGTCGGCATCGGCGACGCGCAGATGCGCTTCGGTGGTCGCGCAGTCTTCCAGAAAGCGTTGCTGGAACGGTGCTGGCAGCGTCACCTTGCGATTGTTCGTGCGCACCATCATCGTGGTCTGCAACAGGCGCTCGGCCGCGCCGTTGAGCCGCAGCACGTCGCCCTCCGTGCTCGCGAGAATGACCGGCTGCCGCCAGCGGTTGACCAGCGCGTGTCCAACCAGCGCATCCGTCGAGAACACGAAGCGCTGCACCTGGAATCTGGCCGCGCGTGCGAGATGCGGCGTGAGGCGTTCGAGTATCGCGACCGCATCCGGAGTGAATGGGCCCTGGTCAACGGTTCTCAGGCAGACGAAAAAAACCGTAACCGCGTCATCGTCGACGAGTTTTACGCACGACGCATAACGGCGCCCGCCTGGTAAAAGGAATTCCTGAAAGAACCGGTTATTACTAACGAATTCTTCGTCAAAATGCTCGTGACAGTGCAGCCACTTGAGTACCGGTTGAGACCACAGCATCGAAAGCCGCGGATCAATGTGCTGATAACGGCGGATGTAACCGAGTTCACGGCCCGGAAGCAGATTGAAACCGCCGCTAAATGAAAGCGCATTGTGCTTTTTATCGAAACCGGCGAGATGAATGGTTTTCGCGTCAATGAGTTCGGCAAGCTCTGCGTATAGTATCTGCCAGATTTCTGAATCCGTGACGGTGTCATATATCCGGTGTACGAGCTGGTCATATCGTTCTTCGTCCAGTTCCACTGCGCCCCCGTGTTGTCGCGGCCCTGGTGATTGATGGAATATTCGACCGGCCGTCCATTTCCGGTCTTTTCCGCCAAGGAATATGCAGCCTGATTAGCCGTCGTTAATCCTGGCTTCCCCTGGTGCCAATCTCGCGCATGAGGCGGCGCTTTTCCGTGCGGCGGCTAACGGATGAATGGAAGATTCCTGTCTTATAGTCTTCACCGATGTTCCGCAGTATTGCCGTCACATGCGTTTTCCTGTTTTTTGTGAGACGACGTCGAGCAGATCGTCAGGAAGCAGGATTTTCCTTTTTCGGGTACAAACGCGTGGTTGAGGCACGTTTCATGCTGAGAGCGCAGAACCAGAAACAGCTTGCGGGGAAAGCAATGAATCATCATCAACTCGAAAAAGATATTGAGCATCTGGAGCACGTGATCTCGCGACTGTCGGATCAGGATCGCATCCCGCTGTCGTACTGGCGCGACCGGATCGATCGCGTGCTGGGCGCCCCGCTCGTGCCTTCGCAGGCGAGCCGCGTCAAGCGCCTGAATGATGCGTTGTGCGTGCTGGAAGCGCGCATGCAGGTCAAATGACGCGTGCGCGCGCGTGGCGAACCTGCGCGCCGTGCCACACGCGTGCCGCTTCACCGCTGTAACCAGGACAACCCATGATCCACGCAGGATTCTCAGGCGCACGGCTGGCGAAGCTGACCGTAGCCATGCAGGGCTATGTCGACCGGGGCGAGGTGGCGGGCGTCGTGACGCTGATCTGGCGTCGCGGGGAGATCGCGCAGATGGACGCGCTCGGCGCACTCGACGACGTGTCCGGTCAGCCAATGGCGCGCGACACGCTGTTTCGCATCGCCTCGATGACGAAACCCGTGACGAGCGCGGCGATCATGATGCTCGCCGAGGAAGACCGGCTGACACTCGATGCACCCATCACGCGCTGGCTGCCGGAACTCGCGGACCTGCGGGTGCTGCGTGATCCGGCTGGCCCGCTCGACGACACCGTCGAAGCGCGCGCGCCCATCACGATTCTCGATCTGCTGACGCACCGCGCAGGCTTTGCCTATCACTTCACGGCGCTCGGGCCGCTGGCCGAAGCGTATCAGGGCGCCTTCAACGGGTTCGAGTCGTCGGCGGGACCGGACGGCTGGCTCAAACGCATCGCGGCGCTGCCGCTGATGTTCCAGCCCGGTTCGCGCTGGCACTACGGCATTGCAACCGACGTGCTCGGCGTGCTGATCCACCGCATCACGGGCATGTCGCTCGGCGACTTCTTTCGCACGCGTATCTTCGAGCCGCTCGGCATGCGCGATACCGCGTTCTGGGTGCCCGAGGCGCAGCTTGCGCGCCTCGCCACGGCCTACGCCATCGATCCGGCGACGAAACAGCGTGTCGTCGAGGATCACCCGGAGCGCAGCCGCTGGGCCAATCCGGCGCGCTTTCATAGTGGCGGCGGCGGGCTCGTCTCGACCGCGGAAGATTATCTTCAGTTCGCCCGCCTGCTGCTCGGGCGTGGCCGCGCGGGCGATACGCGGTTGCTGTCACATCGTTCGGTCGACCTGATGCGCTCGAATTTCCTGAGCCGTGACCAGCGCCGGCAGCCGTCGTTTGGGCATATCGTCTGGGCGGGGCAGGGTTTCGGGCTGGGGCTGGCCGTCGTCGACGATCCGGCGCAGCAGTTGCCGCTCGGCTATCGCTCGACGGGATCCTTCAGCTGGCCCGGCGCATACGGCACCAGCTGGCTTGCCGATCCGGTCGAAGACATGATCGCGCTGATGCTGATCCAGCGGCGCGATATCGAGCCGTTTTCGATGGCGATGGAATTCGAGCGCCGCCTGTACGACGCCATCGACGACTGATTCGCGCGCCACGCAACGCAGATCGCGCGGCATGCCGGAAGGG
>CALFSF010000449.1 GCA_937917025.1 uncultured Paraburkholderia sp. | reverse complement strand
AGATCGTCGATGCTGCGCGCGGCCAGCAGCGAGCGCTTTGCTTCGCCGCGCCGGATGCCGAGATCTTCCGGATACGCGACGATGCCGCGCCGGCGCAGCTCGGCGGTTTTTTCGGGTTTCGCGCGCAGGCCGACCGGCGTCACGCCGGCCACCGCGGCGAGCGCCGCGCGCCGTTCGTCGACGCCTTCGGCCTTGTGCAGATGCGCGATGCCTTCCTCGGTGACGACATGGCTGACGTCGTCGCCGTAGATCATCACGGGCGCAACCGGCATGCGGCTGTTCCGGCCGACCGCGATGGCGTCGAGTTCGTCGACGAAGGTCGGCTCGCCGCCTTTCTTGTACGTTTCCGCAAGCTGCACGACGAGCTTGTGGCCGCGCGAAACCGGCCCCTGATCCTTCAGCAGCTTGAGCCACGCCTCGCTCGAATGACGCCTGCCGCGCGGATCGTGGCCCATGTTCGGCGCACCGCCGAAGCCCGCAAGCCGGCCACGGGTCACGGTCGACGAATTCGCGTCGGCGTCGAGTTGCAGCGTCGAGCCGATGAAAAGATCGACGCCATATTGCCCGGCCAGCTGGCACAGCACGCGGTTCGAGCGCAGCGTGCCGTCGCTGCCGGTGAAAAACACGTCGGGCCGCGCCTCGATATACCGCTCCATGCCGACTTCGCTGCCGAAACAATGCACGCTGTCGACCCAGCCCGACTCGATCGCGGGGATCAATGTGGGATGCGGATTGAGCGTCCAGTTGCGGCAGATGCGGCCTTTCAGCCCGAGCGACTCGCCGTACGTGGGCAGCAGCAGCTCGATCGCGGCGGTATCGAAACCGATGCCGTGATTCAGCGACGTAATCCCATACGGCTCGTAGATGCCGCGAATCACCATCATCGCGGTCAGCACCTGCAGATCGCCAATGTGGCGCGGATCGCGCGTGAAAAGCGGCTCGACGGCGAACGGCCGGTCCGCCTCCACGACGACGTCCACCCACGAGCCCGGAATGTCGACGCGCGGCAACTCATCGACGATCTCGTTCACCTGCACGATCACGATGCCGTGCCGGAACGCGGCGGCTTCGGCGATGGTGGGCGTGTCCTCGGTATTCGGGCCGGTGTACAGGTTGCCGTGACGATCGGCTTTTTCCGCGCACAGCAGCGCGACGTGCGGCGTCAGGTCGACGAACATCCGCGCATACAGTTCGACGTACGTATAGATCGCACCGATCTCCAGCTGCCCGTCTTCGAGCAGCTGCGCGACGCGCAGGCTCTGCGGCCCGGCAAACGAGAAATCGACCTTGTGGGCGATGCCCCGCTCGAACAGCGTCAACTGCTCGGGCCGGCTGATCGTCGAAATCAGCAGATGCACGTCGTGGACTTTCTTCGGATCGACCTTGGCGAGCGAGCGCGACAGGAAGTCGGCCTGCTTCTGGTTGTCGCCTTCGAGCGCGACGCGGTCGCCCGGACAGATCAGCGCCTCCAGTGCATCGACGATGCGCGCCGCGGGCAGGATGCCGTTCTTCAGCCACGGCGCGACGGCGGCGAGGCGCCGGTTCTTTTCGTCGCGACGGGTGGTCCAGGAACGCACGCCGGACGCGGCGGGAGGTGACGAGGATGAAGCGGTTGACGTGGGGGCTTGCGGGTTCATCGACGGTTCTCAACTCCCGGTTCAGGTCGGCTTGCGGGACGCGCGCGGCCGGCGGGTTTTCGGTTGCGCGGCGGCGGCCTCGGCCTGGACGCGCTCGGTGATGAAACGATAAAGCAGTTCGCCCGTGCCGAGCAGATGGCGCACGACGAGCGCCTGCGCCCCGGCGATGTCATGCCGGCGCACGGCGTCGAGCAGGGCGACGTGTTCCTGGTCGGATTCGCCCTTGTAGCTCGGCAAACCCAGTTTGAGCCGCAGATACCGCTCGCCGCGCCGGTGCAGCGTGGCCATCAGCTCTTCGAGCTGCGGCCGGCCGGCTGGCGCGTAGAGACTCATGTGGAACGCGCGGTTGCGGGCCGCGTAAAGCGCCGGATCGGGTTCCTGTTCAGCCACCTTGCAGAGCCTTTCGCATTCGTTCAGCGTTGCCGCCGTGTGAAGCGGAATGGCGAGCCCGATCGCAAGACTTTCGAGCGCCGAGCGGATTTCATAGATTTCCCGCGCCTCGGCCGCCGAGAGCGGCGCGACCGTCGCACCCTTGTGTATCTCGACTCTCGCCCAGCCTTCGCTTTCCAGTTGACGGAGCGCCTCGCGCACCGGGATCGCGCTCACCGAGAAATGCCGGGCGATCGCATCCTGCCGCAGCGGCGCGCCCGGCGCCAGCGTGCCTTCGACGATCGCCGCGCGCAGCGCGTCCGCGATGACACGGGACGTGCTGGCCCGAGGCACCGCGGCCTCTGGAAGCAGAGAGCCCGCGGTGCCGTCGTGTAAGGGAAAACCACTCGTTGCTTCGCTCATAAGATCAAATATTATATATGAAATGATGTGTTCTCCAGCAGGAGAAACCCGGGTTTCCACCTCGCGTCACAGCCCCGTTTTACAGGCTTCCCGCTGTGCCGGCCATGCGCCGCGCAACGGCATCGCCGGTGAATTCAGGGTGAGGGCACCCGTGGATCATGGCGGCAAGATCGCCCGGCTTTTGTCTGGCAGACGCGCTGCACGGTCGTTCAGAAGCACGTATTCCAACCGTATTACCGGAGGAGCATGATGAATTCACTGACGGACCGCGCGGCTGGCGCGCGGCCTCGCACACCGCTCAACCGCTCGCAGATCGCGGGTTTCTGGGGCGCGTGGGCAGGCTGGACACTCGACGGGATGGACTCGTTCATCTACGCGCTTGTCCTCACGCCCGCGCTCACCGAACTGCTGCCGAATTCCGGATATGCCGCGACGCCAGCTAACGTCGGCCTCGCGGGTTCGATTCTGTTCGCGCTGTTTCTCGTCGGCTGGGGGCTGTCGTTTATCTGGGGGCCGCTCGCCGACCGCTTCGGCCGCACCAAGGTGCTGGCGGGCACGATCTTCACGTTCGCGATTTTCACGGGGCTCTCGGCGACCGCGCACAACGTGTGGGAGCTCGGCATCTACCGCTTCATTGCCGGCGTCGGGATCGGCGGCGAATGGGCGCTGGCCGGTACCTACGTTGCCGAAGCATGGCCGGAAGACCGTCGCAAGATGGGCGCGGGCTATCTTCAGACCGGCTATTACGCGGGCTTCTTTCTGGCCGCCGCGCTGAACTACACGGTCGGCGTGCACTACGGCTGGCGCGCGATGTTCCTGACGGGCGCGGTGCCGGTCGTGTGCGCGATCCTGATCCTGCTGCGCGTGAAAGAGCCGGAGAAATGGTCGAAGACCGAAGCGCAGGCTGCGCGCACCAAACCGCTGCGCGAGATTCTCGGGCCGGCTTACCGTCGCCGCACGTGGGTGGCATGCGCGCTCCTGACGATCGCGATCATCGGGCTGTGGGCGGGCGCGGTGTACGAACCGTCGGCGGTGATCCAGCTCGCGACGCGGGCCGGCATGACAAAACCCGAGGCGATCAAGATGGCGTCGATCGCGACGGGGCTGCTTTCGATCGCGACGATCATCGGCTGTCTCGCGTTGCCGCCGCTTGCCGAGCGCATCGGACGCAAGAAGACGCTCGCGATCTATTTCGCCGGCATGGCGGTGTCGATCGTGGGCGCGTTCGGCTGGGCGTTCTATCTGCCGAACGGCCTCGCGCCGTTCATCGCGTGGCTGGTTGTGCTGGGCTTTTTCGGCGGCAATTTCGCGCTCTTCAGCCTGTGGCTGCCGGAGCAGTTCGAAACCCGCGTGCGCGCGACGGCGTTCGCGTTCTGCACGTCGTTCGGACGGTTCGTGGGCGCGGGCGTGAACTTCCTGCTCGGCGCCGCCGTGCTGAACATGCACACGCTCGGCGTGCCGGTCGCGATCACGGCGGTTGTCTTCGTGATCGGCCTGTTCATCATTCCGTTCGCGCCGGAGACCAAAGGCGACGTCCTGCCGCAATGACCGGACGGCGGTGCGGCCGCGATGCGCCGCGCCGCACGTTCGCGATGCCTGATTAACTGGCCAACTAAGTGGCCAACCGGCCGACTGTCGGTCGCCGCCGCCAGATGTCATGATTTGCCTCAAGGTTGCAGGCAGACGTGGCATCGGCGGCGGATTGTCTTGTTGTACGGTGTTCTGTACAATGGAACATCCGATGGATAGCTGTCTTGTCCCACATGTTTTCCCGCCAGGGAGGCCCGTGAAAGCAGCGCTGCCAACCCAATCTGACAGGAGCGACCGGAGCGAAACCACTCAGGTCGGAAACCCGAAAATGAACGTTCTAACTTATAGCGAGGCGCGTGCCGGCTTCAAGCAGGCAATGGATGACGTGTGCCGCGACCATACGCCGATGATGATCACGCGGCAAAGCGGCGAGCATGTCGTGATGGTGTCGCTCGATGATTTCAATGCGATGCAGGAAACCCTGTATCTGTTGAGTTCACCGAAAAACGCCGAACGGCTTGCACGTTCCATTGCCCAGGTGAAGGCCGGCAAGGCGGTTCGACGCAACCTGCTGACACATGAGCAATCAGAAGAGCCGCAACAAAGAGGCCGCAAGGGCTGATGCCGCGTTCGCCTTCACGGACGAAGCATGGGAAGACTATCTGCACTGGCAGCAGACCGATCACAAGGTCCTGCGCAACATCAACGCACTGCTCGAGGAGTGCCGGCGCGATCCGTTCAGGGGAACCGGCAAGCCTGAGCCGCTGGTGGGCAATCTGACAGGCTTCTGGTCGAGGCGCATCACACGGGCCGATCGCCTCGTCTATCTGCCGGAAGACGGTTTGATCTACGTGATCGCCTGCCGTTTCCACTACGAATGAACGCGGCGGTGCGGTTGCGCAGCCGGGTCTGACGCACGACCGTCTTGCGGCTCAACTGGAACGGGAACGGGGCCGCATGCCGGGCAGCACGACCGAAAGCAGCGGCCAGCCGAGATTCACGCCGAGGCTCGCGGCGACGATCAACGCCATCCCGGCGAGTTGCAGCGGCGAGAGCGCGCGGCCGTAGACGAGCGCATCGACGGCGATGGCCGTGAGCGGATAGACGAACAGCAGCACGGCGATGACGGGCGTCGCCAGCTTCGGCAACGCGCCGTAGATCAGCACGTACGAGAGGCCGGTATGGAGCACACCCATGCCGACAACCCAGAACCACTGCTGCGGCGAAAGATGTACCGATCCAAGCGGTGCGACGAACGCTGCAATCAAAGGCAGACAGACGACGCCCACCAGACATTGCGCAAGCGTCAACAGATGCGGGCGCAGGTCGCCGAGGCTTTTCGCGATCAGCGTGACGCTCGCGTACAGCACCGAGCCGGCGAGCGCTTCGCCGATTCCGATCAGATAGCTCGCATGGCCCTGCAGGTTCCCGCTCGCGATCACACCCGAAGCGAGGACGAGCCCGACGAATGCGGTGGCGATCCAGCCGAGGCGGTCGATGCCGAGCCGCTCGTTGAAGAGCGCCGCGCCGATCAGCACGACCCAGAACGGCTGCACGTGAAAGACGACCGTCGCGACGGCGATGCTCGTGCGATGAATCGCATCGAAGAAGCCGACCCACTGCGTGACCATCAGCACGCCCGATATGACGGCGAGCGCCACCGTGCGTCGCGTGAAGAAGCGGCGCGCGAAAAAGCCCTTCCACGCGCAGTACGCGAAGAGCGCGAGAAAGCCGAACAGGCAGCGGAAAAACACCAGCGTGAGCGCGCCGAGCCGCGCCTCTTCGACAAAGATTCCGATCGTGCCCATCAGCAGCCCGCCGGCGGCGAGTGTGACGGCCCCCTGCTGGCGTTCGGTGATGTTCATGACACAGGGCTCCCTGGCAGGCGTTGACGAGCTGAGTATCAATGACTTGCCGACCGCTTACAAACGAATTAAATTGAGAAATTCCATAAGCTGAATTGATAAATCATGCATCCCGAATTCGATGTCGATCTGTTGCGCACGTTCGTCGCGGTGGTGGAGGCGGGCAGTTTCACGAAGGCGTCGGTGATGGTGCATCGGTCGCAGGCGGCCGTCAGCATGCAGATCAAGCGGCTGGAGCGCATGCTCGGCACGACGCTCTTCATGCGCGACACGCGCAACCTCGCGCTGACGCGTCCGGGCAACACGCTGCTCGAATACGCGGGGCGGATGCTGGATCTGCATGAGGAAGCGTGGTCGGCGATCGCGCGGCCGGATGTGAGCGGGCGCGTCGTGCTCGGCGCGCCGGACGATTACGTGTCGTCGCTGCTTTCGCCGGTGTTGCGGCGTTTCTCGAACCTGTATCCGCGCGTGGAGATCGAGATCGTCTGCGCGCAGAGCACGGCACTCGCGCCGATGCTGGCCGACAACAAGATCGATCTCGCGTTCGTCACGCGTGACCGCAAGCTGCGCGGCGACCTCGTGCGCCGGGAGGAGATGGTGTGGGTCGGCGCGCCGGACGACACCTCGGTGCTCGCGACGTCGCCGCTACCAGTCGGGCTGTACGAGCACGGTTGCGTCGCGCGGGCGCATACGCTCGCGGCGCTCAACGGCGCGGGCATCAAGTATCGCGCCGCGTATAGCAGCGCGAGCCTGCTGGGGCTCGTGGCAACCGTCGATGCGGGGCTTGCCGTCGTGGCGCTCGCACGTTGCAGCGTGCCGTCGCGGCTCTCGATCTACGGCGAGGCGCAGGGGCTGCCGTTCATCGAACCGCTGGAGATCGTCGTAGCCCGCAGCGCGAAATCCGACCGCCCGACGTGCGACTATCTCGCCGCGCAGATGATGCAGGATCTGTCGGTGCGCGCTCAGGCGCGCGCGTAGCCCGTCACTTCGCCATCGACGGCGAGCCGTACGTGCTCGCCTGGCTGCGGGCTGCGATAACCCGGCACGCGGGCGCGAATCGCGGTGCCGTTCAGCGGTGCCGCGTTGCCGTTTGCATTCGAGTTCGCATTCACGATCACGGCGTCATCGTCCAGCAACTGCAGCACGACGCTGGCGTCCTGGCCGTTGAACGTCACTTCGCGCACGACCGCGTCGAACGTCGGCACGCCGTCGCGCGCCGGGTCGTATGCGTGCAGCACGTGAATCTGTTCGGGCCGCACCATGACGTCGATCGGACCGTCCGCGACGGGTGCCGACAGCTTCAGTTCGCCGAGCGCGCACCGCGCGATATCGGATGAAGCGATGCCTGGCAGCAGCACTGCTTCGCCGACAAACGAAGCGAGTTCGCGCGAGACGGGGCGCCGGTAGAGCGTCTCCGGCGTCGCGGTCTGGATCAGCTTGCCGTTCCACAACACGGCGACCTCGTGCCCCAGCGAAAGCGCTTCCGACTGGTCGTGCGTGACGAGCACCGCTGTCGCGCCCGCCGCAGCGAGCGCATCCGCCACCGCCTGGCGCGTTTCGAGCCGCAGCGCGGCATCGAGCGACGAGAACGGCTCGTCGAGCATCACGAGTGTCGGCGACGGCGCGAGCGCGCGGGCCAGGGCGACGCGCTGCTGCTGCCCGCCGGACAGCTGCTGCGGCGCGCGGTTCGCATAATCGGGCGCGAGGCCGACGAGTTCCAGCAGCTCGGCGACACGATGCTGCGCGCGACGCTGTCCGCGCGGCAGGCCGAACACGATGTTGTCGGCAACCGAAAGATGGGGAAACAACGCGCCTTCCTGCGGCACATAGCCGATACGCCGCAATTCGGAAGGCAGATGCAGGTTGTCGCCCGCCACCCGGCGGCCGTCGATTTCGATCGTGCCGCTATCGGCGTGCTCGAAGCCGCACAGCACGCGCAGGAGCGTGGTCTTGCCGCTGCCGGACGGCCCTAGCAGCGCGAGCAGCGTGCCGCGCTCGACTGAAAGATCGACGCCGTGCAGCACGGTGTGGCCGTCGAAGGACTTGTGCAGCCCGCTGATACGAAGATTGCTCATGTGAACCGGATAGAAAAGGCGGGGCGTCGGGGTATTGGCGATCGATGTGTACGCGTGCACGCAATTATGCGTCGATTCCGCGTCCGTCAGCGAATTGCGGTGCGGTTCTGATGCAAGGCAGGTTGTGAAGCGGGCTGTACAGCGGACTGTGAACCAGGCTGTAAAGCGGCCCGCAAGGCGGGATGATGCTCGCGCCCGAGCAGCGCCGAGCGGCCGAGCAGCGCGAACAGCAGGCCGGACGCGCACAGCGAAATGCCCGTCAGCAGCGCGGCGTAAGGCGCGGCGGCGGCGAACGCGAGCGTCGACGTGTCGGACCATACCTGCGTCGCGAGCGTGTGCGTGCCGATCGGCGAGAGCAGCAGCGTCGCGTTGAGTTCGGTGACGACCGAAATGAAAACCATCGAAGCCGCCGCGCCGAGGCCCGGACCTGCCAGCGGCAGCAGCACGCGAAGGAACGTCTGCGTCCAGTTGAGACCGAGCGCGCGGGCGGTTTCCTCCAGGCGCGGTTGCGCCTGCGCGAGCGCGGCGCGCACGCTGACGAGCGCGAGCGGCATGAAGAGGATCGCGTAGGCGATCACGAGCAGCGTCGCGCCCTGATACAGCGGCTGCAGCGCATGCACGGCGAGCGAGACGATCGCGAGCGCGATCACGAGGCCGGGCACGCCCTGCGCGAGAAACACGGTGCGCTCGAAGACAGTCGCGAGCCGCCCGGGAAAACGCACGAGCAGAAACGCGAGCGGAATGACGAGCACAGTCGTGACGATCGCGGCGGCAAGCCCGAACCCGACCGACGACATCGTCGCGTTGAACAGCAGTTCCGGCGACACCTCGGCCGGCGTGACAGCCGCGGCGCCTTCCTGGGTGAGCCAGAAGCCGATCATGCCGAGCGGCACGCCAAGCGTGACGATCGCGAGCGCGGCGAAGCCGCCGCTCACGATCCAGCGCCACCTGCCGAGCTCGTAGCGCAGCGCGGCGCGGCGCGCGCCACGATCGACGCGCTCATAGCGCGCACCGCCGCGCACGCGAAATTCGAACGCGAGGCACACGAGACACAGCGCGATCAGCAGACACGCCATCACCGAGGCGCCGCTGCTGTCGAAGCTCGTGCGGAACTGCGCGTAGATCTGCGTCGTGAACGTGCGAAAGCGCAGCAGCTGGAACGCGCCGAACTCGGACAGCACGCCGAGCGCGACGAGCAGCATGCCGCCGAGAAGAGCAGGGCGCAACTGCGGCAGCACGACCCGCATGAAGGTGGCGTAGCGTCCGCAGCCGAGCGCGCGCGCGCTTTCTTCGAGCGCCGGGTCCATGCCGCGCAGCGAGGCGGCCACCGGCAGATACACGAGCGGAAAATACGCGGACGTGATCACGAGCAGCGCGCCCATGAAGTCCTGCAGATCGAGACTCAGCGACACCCACGCGTAACTCGTGATGAACGGCGGCATCGCGAGCGGCGCGGCGGCGAGCACGGCCCACGCGCGGCGTCCCGGCACATGCGTGCGTTCGACGAACCACGCGGCGGCCGTGCCGATCACGGTACACGCCAGCGTCGCGCTGACGGTGATCATCAGCGTATTGACGAACAGTTCGCCGACGAGCGGCCTGAACACGAGTTCGATCGTGTCGTCGAAACCGAACGTGGTCGCGCGATAAAACGTAAACGCCAGCGGCAGCAGCACCAGCAATGCGCTGAGCGCGGCTGCCGCGAGCAGACCGCGCGGCGCGCGCTTCGCGGCGCGCGCCGGTGCGGGAGCCGCCGTGGCGGCAATGACCACTTCGCTCATCGGGGCGCGTTACAGCAGGCCCGCCTGACGCAGCAGCTTGCCGGCCTGGCTGTCGTCGCCGAGCTGTTCGAGCGTGAGCGCCGGCGGCGTCAGTTGAGCGAACGGCTTGAGGATCGGATCGGCCGCGACGCCCGCGTGCAGCGGATATTCGTAGCTGACGTGGCTTTTCGCGAGCAGGTTCTGTGCGCGTTCGCTGACCAGGTACTTCAGGAACTGCTGCGCGCCATCCGGGTTGTGCGCGGTTTTCAGCACGGCCGCGCCCGACACGTTCACGAGCGCACCCGCATCGCCGTTGCCGTAGTGATAGATCGCGCTGCGCGTGGCCTTGTCGCCGAGTTCGGTGTGCAGGCGCGCCCAGTAGTAGTTGTTGATGATGCCGGTATCGACGCCGCCACGGTTGACGGCGGCGACCACGCCTTCGTCGTCATCGAAAATCTGCGCGTTCTTTTTCAGGCCCTTGAGCCATTGCAGCGTCTCATCCTGGCCCTTCAACGCGAGCACGGCGCTCACGAGCGGCAGGAAGTCGCCGTCGCTCGGTGCGATGCCGACGCGGCCTTTCCATTCGGGCTTCGTCAGATCGAACAGCGAAGGCGGCAGTTGCGACGGCTGCAGCTTCGTCGTGTTGTACGTGAGCACGTTTTCACGCGCGGTCACGCCGACCCACTGACCCGCCGGCGAGCTGAACCGCGCGGGGATCGTCGCGAGCGTCGCGGGATCGACCTTCGCGAGCAGGCCTTTTTCCTCGAGCAGCATCAGTTCGGGCGAGTTTTCCGTGAAGTACACGTCGGCCGGTGTAGCGGTGCCTTCCGCGACGAGTTGCGCCGCGAGCGCCGGACCTTCGCCGCTGCGGATCTTCACCGAAATGCCCGATTCCTTTTCGAAATCCTTCGCGAGCATGTCGACGACCTGCTCGTGCTGCGCGCTGTACAGCACGATCGAAGCAGCGTGCGCGGCGGGCGCCGTCAGCGGCAGCGACAGTGCGGCGGCGATGAACGACGCGCCGAGGCGCGCGCGAAACCAGGATTGAGCCATGATTATTAAATCCCCTTGATGTGTTGATTCAATGCGTGCTGCGTGCAATGTTGTGTGCGCGCGCGCGGTGTGGGCCCAGGGTCTGAAGCGACGTCCATGCGGCCCGCGCGGCTTACGTCTCGAAGAGCCCCGCGCCGATGTACGAACCCTGCCGCGCGCCCGGCGGGCACGCGAATATCGCGCTGCCGACGTGCGTCGTGAACTGGTTCATCATGTCGAACTTCGAGAGCTTTTCGTTGATCGGAATGAAGCCGGTGCGCGGATCGCCCTGATGCGCGATGAAAATCAGCCCGGCGTCGTACTCCGTTTCCTGGCGCCATGGCGGCCAGCGCTCGATGTAGAAATTCGTGCCGTCGTTGTACGAATACGAGCGGCGCAGAATCTGCGCGCCATTGTTCGACGCCTCGTTCGACAGCCGCACGTGCGCGTTCTGCGCGATGACCGGATTGCCGTCCTTGTCCTCGGCTTTCAGGTCGAGCGCGTCGAACTCGTTTTTCATGCCGATCGGCGCGCCGCTGTACTTGTGCCGCCCGAGCACTTCTTCCTGGAAGCCGAGCTCCATCTGGTCCCAGTGCTCGAGCGTGATGCGGATACGGCGCACGACCGTGTACGTGCCGCCCTGCATCCACGGCGCGTCGGGCGCGCTGGCCCAGACGAACTGGTTCATCAGCGGCGGTTTCGCCGTCGAAGGATTGTTCGTGCCGTCCTTGAAACCCATCAGGTTGCGTGGCGTCTGTCCGCGCGGGCCGGACAGGAAACCCGCCTGGCCCCAGCGCATCGCGATCGCGCCGTAGCCCATGCGCGCGAGTTGCCGCACCGCATGGAACGCGACCTGCGGATCGTTCGCGCATGCCTGGACGTAGAGGTCGCCGCCGGTCTTCTGCGCGACCAGCTGGTCGCCGTTAAAGCGCGGCAGGTCGACGAGCGCGGCGGGCCGCCGGTTCGCGATGCCGTAACGGTCGCGGCCTTCCTGCGTGAAGAGGCCGGGACCGAAACCGAACGTGATCGTGAGACCCTGCGGGCCGAGGCCGAGGATATCGGCCGAATCGGGCGCGGGTTTGTCGTCGGGCGTGTCGAGCGGGGCAGCGGTCGCGCCCTGCGTCATGCGCGCGGCGGCGTCGGTCCATGCGCGCAGGAGGCCGATCACGTCGTCGCGCTTGTCCGTCGTGAGATCGAACGCCGCGACATACGTGTGGCTCTGCTGCGGCGTGACGATGCCGCCCTGATGCGCGCCGAAGAACGGCTCGGCGGCGCGCTGCGCGTCGTCCGCATGCGTCTTGCCGAGCGCGGTCTGGGCCGCCTGCGCGACGCCCGTCGCGCCGAGCCCGGCGCCCGCCGCGACCGCGGCGCCGCCCGCCTTGAGAAACCCGCGTCGCGACGGACGCGATGGGGATGTGGGGTCGTTTGCCATGATGCTTACTTCGCGAGCACGAGCGTGTTCACGTCATCCTGTACGTAGTAGAAACCATCGCCTTGCGGCGTCATTGCAATGCCGAACAGGTCGCCATTACCCGGCGGCGATTGCGCCTTGTCCGTGTCGATCCAGCGCGCGTACAGCTGCTTGCCATCGACCGGATCGATTTCGACGACCTGGCCGTTGAGCGCGTTCGTCACGAGCAGGTGGCCGTTCGGTGCCGTCACCATCGCGAGCGGCCGGTGCAGCAGGCCGTCGGCGGTGACCTGGCGGCCGACGCCCGCGCTCGTATCGCGCGTCATCGGTTCGTCGATTTCGGTCACGCGGTTGCCGATCGCATCGGACACATACAGCAGCGACTGGTCCTTCGACAGCGCGAGACCCGTCGGTCCGACGAGGAACACACCCTTGTCGGCCTGCGCGCCGAAGCCGCTGCCGACCACCGTTTCCTTCTTCACGACCGGCGGCTTGCCTTGCGGGATGTCGAGATCGAGCCGCAGCACGGTGGCCTGCTTGAACACCGGCGGATTGCCGTCCGCGCCGCCGACGCCGAAGCCCGCGTTGCTCACGAAGAGCGTCGCGCTCGTGCCGTTGTCGACGACGGCCATGTTGCCCCACGGATCGTTGATGTTCGGGCTCACGATCGTCGATGCCACCTTGCCCTGCGCATCGAGCACGATCAGACAGCCGGCGCCCTTCGTGCCGGTGGTGCCGTCGTTGCTCGGCGTGCTGCCGACGATCACCCAGCCCGACTTCAGCATCGTCATCGCGGTCGACAGGCCGATGCCGCCCGGGCATTCCTTCAGGTCGCGCGGCACGATCGCGAACGTCGACATCTGCTTCGTGTCGGGGTGGTAGTCGATGATCGTGCTGCCGGTGCCCTGCAGGTTCGTCGCGTTGTTGAAGTTGCCGACCAGCACGTCGCCCTGCTTGACCGTGCCCGCGGAAACGGGCGCGACGACAACCGCGTACGGGTTCTGGTCGCCGTTGTCGGGTACGGTGTTGATGAGCGTCTCGTGATGCTTCAGCGTCTCGAGAAAGCCCTTTGGTTCCGCGTGTGCCGCGCCTGCGGCGAACAGTGCGGCGAGGGTCAGCCCGGCGGTGAGCGTGGCGCGCATGGTGCGTGCGGTGCCCGCCATGCGGCGTGCTGCGTGGTGCGTGGGACAGGTCATGTATATCTCCGTGCCGCTCGCGCAAAACGTGGATTGCGTCATGATCGAATGCGTAGGGTTCGGTTAGGTAAGGTAAGCGTTAGAACATGATGTTGGTTCGCACGCCGATCACAAACGTGTTGCGCAGTGCCTGGGTCGGGTCGTTCGGGTTCTGGCCCGCGCCTGCGTTGAACGTGTACTGCGCGTCGGCCTGCAACTGCCACCACGGCGTGACCTGATACTGGTAGGTCGCTTCCAGCACGGTTTCGCTGTTGCGGATCGGGTACGGGCCGCCGCTGTACGTGAGGTTGTCGCTGTCGAAGTCGCGGGCGTGGCTGCCGACCTTGATGTACGTCAGCGCGATGCCGGCGGAGTCGTTGTCGCGGCCGGCGAACGGCGCCTTCAGCACGAGGCCGAGGTTGGCGCTGGCGCTGATCAGGTTGCGGTCGCCCGGCGCGCCCATCACGCGCATGAACACGCCGAGGCTGCGCGGTTCGTCCGGATCGGGGCGCCAGACCATCTGGTCGGCGACGGCGTAGAAGCTGTAGTCGCCGTGATGCGACTGCGGCGTGCCGGTGGAGAGCGCCGTGTTCGCGAGCGGCACGCCCGTGTTGTCGAAGCGCTGGTCGTCGAAGCGCCCGCTGTTGTACCAGACGCCGACCTTGTACGTGCCCGGCAGGCCGGTCTGATTCATGCCGACCATTTCGCCGTCGGCCGGCTGGTTGATCGCGTACTGCAACTCGCCGATGAAGAGCGCGCCGTTGTGCAGGTTGAAGTTCGTGCCGCTGAGGTTGTCCGGATTGTTGCCGAGCGGATCGCCGTCGAATACGCCGGCCAGCGCCGTCAGCGAAGGGGTGATCTGTCCGCGCACGCGCACGCCGAGGTCGGCGAGCGGATACGCCGGGCCACCCGACGGCATGTCATACGAAGGCACGCCCGGCCAGCCGAACATCGTGTTCACGAAGAGCGCCGAATACTGGCTCGTCATGAACTCCTGGTCGATACTTTGCTGACCGACCTTGATGTCGACGCGCTTGTTGAGCAGCGACTGCTGATACCACAATTCCCACAGGCGGGTCGTGGCATCCGCTTCGATACCGCTTGCCGTGTTCAACGTGCCGAGCTTGTCGGCGCTCAGATTGCGGCCGTGAATCTGCAGCGCGCTGGCATTGAACGTACCGCCTGGCAGGCCGAACGCTTTCTGCGTATCGACCTGCACCGTGGCTGTCGTCAAACCATCGTAATCGCCGCCGCGCGCGAGACCGCCGCGCAGGTTCGCGAGATATTCGCTGGTTTCGGTGAGGCCGAACGTCACGCCGTATTTGCCGAGCCACGGACGTATGCCGCCGATGTCGCCGAGCAGCGTTGCGCGCGTCCACACACCGGTCCATTGACCCGCGGGCTGTGCCTGGATATTCAGGTCTGCTTCAGGTGCTTCGGGCGCGGCATCGGGATTGGCCGCGGCGTAAGCCGCGCTGCCGGTCAGGCTCGCCAGTGCGAACGCTGTGTAGAACGCCGCACGGCGAAAAGGCGGGACGCGCATCGCGCGAATACGCGATGGGGCTAGCGCACGCGAACGCGCTGCACGAGCGGGTCGGGTGGACCGGGCGAGCTTCATCGAAATCCTTCTTTGTTGGTATGTGCGTAACGATTTTCGAGGCGGGAGATGCAATAGCCGGAAATCAGATCGCAGCAGCGGTCGACGACGACACGACGCACTGCGGATGCTTCGAATCGTACGCATCCGGAATGTGACAGTCAACACAAATGAGAATGATTCGCATATACATTACTTTTATATATACACAAGATTGACGAACTCCGATAAAAATCATTTGTGTGTAATTGTTAAGAAATGCGAACGTAATTAAATGGAAAGAAAATGGCTGGTTTATCGGCGAAGATGGCAGGATTCAGGTCAGACGAAACATCTTCGTCGACGGCGTTGAAGACGCTATAACTTTCATGTGCCTTCATTGTTTTGCGTCAGGCGGAGGGCGAGGCGACCGAACGCAGTGGCCTCGCCTGATGTCGCGGCGCGCGATGGACATGGAAGGTTATGAAGGCCACTCCCTGCAATAACTCGCATGGGACCGGAGTCACGCACCGAAGCGCGAACTCCGGTCGACAGGAGATAGACATGAAAAAACGCATCCTCCCGCTCTCGTTTTCGTTGATCGCAGGCGCCGCGCTGCTCGCGGGCGGCACGGCGCACGCACAGTTCAACCTCAAGCGGCTGGGCATTGGCGGCGGCGGGAATGCCGCGACCGCGGCGGCGCCTTCCTCGGGCGGCGTGACGCAGTTGCTGCAAAGCTACGTCGGCGCGAACCAGCAGGTGCTGAGCGGGCAGTCGAGCCTCGCTTCGGCGATGGGGATGAGCAGCGCCGCCGGCCAGGCGCAGCAGGCGGCGGGATTGCTCAGCGGCGGCGTGCCGTCGGCGGGCACGCTCTCGCAGGTAGGCAGCACGCAGCAGTCGCTGTCGCAGACGCTGACCCAGGCGTTCAGCGGTGGCGGCGCGTCATCCGCTACGCCGGTCAACAAACAGGCCTTCACCGACGGGCTCACGTCGCTCGGCAAGGGCGTCAGCCAGTATTCGAGCCTGCAGTCGGGGCTGGGGAG
>CALFSF010000448.1 GCA_937917025.1 uncultured Paraburkholderia sp. | reverse complement strand
CTCGTGAACAACGCAGGCTATGGCTATCTTGCCGCGATCGAGGAAGGCGAGGACGACGCCGTGCGCGCGATGTTCGAGACCAACGTGTTCAGTCTCGTCGACATGACGAAAGCCGTGTTGCCGCAGATGCGCAAACAGCGCAGCGGCCTGATCGTCAACGTGTCCTCGATTGGCGGCATCGCGAGTTTTGCCGCGACCGGTTATTACCACGGCACGAAATACGCGGTCGAGGGCATTTCCGAATCGCTCGCGCAGGAGGTGAAGCCGCTCGGCATCGATGTGCTGATCGTCGAACCGGGCCCGTTCCGCACGAACTGGGCGGGGCCGTCGATCAAGGAATCCGCCACACGTATCGCCGATTACGACGCAACGGCCGGCGAGCGGCGCAAGCAGACGGCGGCGCGCAGCGGTAACCAGGCGGGCGATCCGGTGCGCGCGGCGCAGGCGATCATCGACGCCGCGCTGTCCGACCGGCCGCCGCTGCGTCTGTTGCTGGGCAAGACGGCGCTCGATCTCGCGCGCGGCAAGCTCGAGCGGCTGCGCGGAGATTTCGACGCGTGGGAAACGACGACCGTCGGCGCGGACTTCCCGGAAAACGAGCGCTGATCCGCGCTCACTTTCACAGAGAGATACCATGTTCAACCGGTGCGAATGGCTGAACGAACCCGCCACGTGGGTTCTGGAAGACAACGTGCTGCGCGTCACGACAGACGCCAGCACCGATTTCTGGCGCGGGACGCACTACGGTTTCGTGCGCGATTCGGGCCATTGTTTCGGCGCGCGCACCGAGGGCGATTTCACGGCGCAGGTGCGTATTCGCGGGGCCTTCGAATCGCTGTACGACCAGGCCGGGCTGATGGTGCGCATCGATGAAGCGAACTGGGTGAAGGCGGGCGTCGAATTCACCGATGGCGCGCTGTTGCTGAGCAGCGTGCTGACCGTCGGTCAGTCGGATTGGGCCGTCGGATCGAGCCTCGCGACGGCCGGAGAATTCTGGCTGCGCGCGACGGTGTCGAAAGGCGTGCTCAAGCTGCAGTTCTCGACCGATGGCAAAACCTGGCCGCTTCTGCGGCTTGCGCCGTTTCCTGTTGCGCAAAGCTGGTTAGTCGGGCCGATGTGCTGTACGCCGGAACGCTCGGGCCTCGTCGTCGACTTTGCGGACTTCGAGGTCGGGCCGCCGCGCGAGAAGGATCTGCACGATCTCTCATAGCGTCGCGATCCATCCGCGGTGTCGATGTGCGTTGCCAGGTGACGCGCTTGCGCCGGATCCGACCTGCACCTACGCCGACCGAAAATGCTCATTATTTTCCAATAAGAAACAGTGGTTTTGCATCGGGCCGCGCCGGCATGGCGGGTGTCGCCGGTCTTCCGGGAGCTGCGGATGGCAAAGGGCCGGCCGCTGCCGCGTCGGACCCTTCATGTTGATCCTCGGGCTCGGGCATACCCCGGGGTTGTCGCCATAAAACCCACCGTGTATAGTTTCCGGACCTGCTTTTGTTTCGCATTGGAAATCAAGGGGCCCATGCCATGAACGCTTCGACCATCCTCGCCGATCTCGGCATTGCCCATCTGGCTGAAGCCGGCGACATCGCCGTGCATTCGCCGATCACCGGCGAGCTGATCGGGCGCGTGGCCAGCCACACCCCCGCCGAAGTCGACGCGGCCCTTGCCGGTGCGAAGCAGGCTTTCACCCGCTGGCGCGATGTGCCGGCGCCGCGTCGCGGCGAACTGGTGCGCCTGCTCGGCAACCGTCTGCGCGAAAAGAAGCAGGCGCTCGGCAGCATCATCACGCTCGAGACCGGCAAGATCCTCCAGGAAGGTCTCGGCGAAGTGCAGGAAATGATCGACATCTGCGATTTCGCGGTGGGTTTGTCGCGTCAACTGTACGGCCTGACGATCGCCTCGGAGCGCCCCGGCCACCGGATGGCGGAATCGTGGCATCCGATGGGCACCTGCGTCGTGATCTCGGCGTTCAATTTTCCGGCGGCGGTCTGGTCGTGGAACGCGGCGCTCGCGCTCGTCTGCGGCAACGCGGTGATCTGGAAGCCCTCCGAGAAAACGCCGCTCACCGCGCTCGCCGTCAACCAGATCCTGGCTGAGGCACTCAAGGAATTCGGCGACGCGCCCGCCGGGCTCACCGCCGTGATCAACGGTACACGGGAAGTCGGCGCGAAACTCGTCGCCGATCCGCGTGCTTCGGTGGTGAGCGCCACCGGCAGCACGGAAATGGGCCGCACGGTGGGCGTCGAGGTCGCGAAGCGTTTTGGCCGCTCGCTGCTCGAACTTGGCGGCAACAACGCGGGCATCGTCACGCAGACGGCCGATCAGGAACTGGCGCTGCGCGGCATCCTGTTTTCGGCGGTCGGCACGGCGGGCCAGCGCTGCACGTCGCTGCGGCGTCTCTTCGTGCATGAGAGCGTGTATGAGCAGACCGTCGAGCGTCTCAAGCAGCTTTACGCGAAGGTGCCAATCGGCAATCCGCTGGAAAAAGGGACGCTGATGGGGCCGCTCATCGACAAGCAGTCGTTTGCGCGCATGCAGGACGCGCTGCGGCAGGCGGCCAGCGAAGGCGGCAAGGTGACGGGCGGCGAGCGCGTCGAAGTCAAGGGTTTCGAGAACGGTTACTACGTGCGCCCGGCGCTGGTCGAAATGCCGTCGCAAACACCGGTCGTGCTGAAGGAAACGTTCGCGCCGATCCTGTACGTGCTGCGTTACACGGATTTCGCCGAAGCGGTGGAGGCGAACAACGCGGCGGCGCATGGCCTGTCGTCGTGCGTGTTCACCACCGACCTGCGCGAAGCGGAGCGTTTCGTCTCCGATGCCGGCAGCGACTGCGGTATCGCGAACGTCAACATCGGGCCGAGCGGCGCGGAAATCGGCGGCGCGTTCGGCGGCGAGAAAGAAACCGGCGGTGGCCGCGAATCCGGCTCGGACGCGTGGAAGGCGTATATGCGCCGCGCGACGAACACGGTGAACTACTCGTCGGCGTTGCCGCTCGCGCAGGGTATCGACTTCAACATCGGCTAGGCCGTTCTGGCTGCCCGCTCAGACGGGCAGCGCTGCCGGTGCAGACGCAAATAACGTGTACGCCCGGGCACCGCGCGGCGCGCCCGGCACGCAGCTTCATCACGGAGTGAGACGTGGATTCGAGAGTCGTGGTCGTCGGCGGTGGCGTCATTGGCAGTTCGATTGCGTATTTTCTGCGCGCGTCCGATCCCACCGTGAGCGTCACGGTCATCGAGCGTGATCCGACCTACGCGCGGTCTTCGTCGGCGTTGTCGGCGGCGTCGATCCGCCAGCAGTTTTCCACGCCGCTTTCGATCCAGATGTCGCTCTATGGCATCGAATTCCTGCGCTCGATTGGCGAGCGGCTCGACATCGACGGCGCGAAACCTTCAATCGATCTGCACGAGGGCGGCTACCTGTTTCTCGCGACGCCCGCGGGTATCGGCACGTTGCGCGAAAATCATGCGTTGCAGCGGCGCCTCGGCGCGGACATCAGCCTGCTCGATCGCGAGGCGCTGCAAGCGCGCTTTCCATGGCTCAACACGGACGATCTCGCCGCGGGCGCGTATGGCGAATCCGGCGAAGGCTGGTTCGACGGCTATGGCCTCGTGCAGGCGCTGCGCAAGAAAGCGCAGGCGCTGGGCGCGCGCTACGTGGCCGCGGAAGTGAGCGCGATGCATCGCACCGGACGACGCGTGACCGAAGTAGTCGCATCGAACGGCGAAACGTATCCGTGCGACGTGGTCGTCGATGCGGCAGGCGCGTGGTCGCGAACGGTCGCGGCGATGGTCGGCATCGACATTCCTGTTTTCGCGCGCCGTCGCAGCATTTTCAACGTGAGTTCGCCCGCGCAGCTTGCGCGCTGTCCGCTGCTGATCGATCCGTCGGGCGTCTATTTCCGTCCGGAAGGCAAGTCGTTCATTTGCGGCACGTCGCCGGCGGCGGACAACGATCCCGACGACCTGCCGCTCGACGAAGTCGACCATGCGCTCTTCGACGACGTGATCTGGCCGACGCTCGCGCATCGCGTGCCGCAGTTCGAGGCGTTGCGCGTGCAGAACTGCTGGTCGGGCTATTACGAGTACAACGTGTTCGACCAGAACGCGATCATCGGACATCATCCGGATGTCGACAACTGCATCTTCGCGAATGGTTTTAGCGGGCACGGTTTGCAGCAGGGCCCGGCGACGGGGCGCGGCATCTGCGAGCTGATCCTGCATGGGCGTTATACGACGCTCGATCTGTCGTCGCTCGGTTTTGCGCGGGTGCTGGAAAACCGGCCGATCGTGGAGAAGAACGTGGTGTAGGTTGCGTGAAAATGTGTCGCGAGGGATGGAAAGAAAACACGTCTATTGAGCGACGCATCGACCACGCACGCTAGCCCCGCCCCTCCCGGCACTACCCCAACCGCAGATGCGGCAACATCGCCATCCCATACCCGCCGTGCCACCACACATGTCCGGCAACGCACCACGCCGCCACCCACGCCGCGCCGACAACCAGCAGATCGCAGCGTCCGCTATTCCACCAGTTGAGCGAATGACGTCCGGCGATCCACGGCACGCCGAGCGGATTGGGCCAGTCAGCGAGCAGATGCATCAGCCCGCCGCACGCGAAGCCGAATAGCGGCGCCGCGAACGTGCGATGACCGAGCAGGTGATACGACGCGGCGAGCAGCGCGAGCCAGCCGATGCCCCAATGCGTGATCGTGCGATGGGTGATCCAGAGTCGTCGCGAGCGCGACCACCATGCGACCTCGAGCCAGTCGGGCGCCGTGCCGCCCGCAACACCGCCCGCGAACGCGAGCAGCGTCCACAGATGATACGGGCCGCTCGCATGCGCGTGCGCGACGAGTGCCGCCGCGATGAGACCGGCGGCCCAGCCGGTCGCATGATGTGCGTTGCTTGATGCCATCGATGTCCGCGTCGCGTGAGAAAGAAGGCCGGCTATGTTCGCAGATGCACGCGTCAAACGGAAGCCTCAATACAGTGATCGTCAGCGAAGCGACGACCCTTGCTAGACCGCGCAGCGCGCGATATCGAAACGCAACTCCGGTTCCGGCGGGTCTTCCGGCGAATCGTCGGGGCGCAGCACCTTGATCACCGAGCCGTGACCTGATGGCGTCAGCGTGACGAAATACGAGCTGTGTGAACTGGAGCCCACCGTGAGTTCGGTCGAGCCGTGAGCGCCGGACGTCTCGACCCGCGAAAGACGGCTTGCGAGGCAGCTCGCGATATCGGCGGTTGAACGGTGCGACGAGAAGTACATCATCGGGCCGGCGGCCCCCGTCTTTGGCGTGCTGCCGGATGAGCCGCACGCGGCGAGGACAGCAACAGGAAGCAGCAGAAGAAGTCTTTTCATGAGTCCAGTCGTCAGCGTCCCCGTCGATGTGCGGGAACATGGGGCGCGGGCGGAGCGCGGTACGCGATATACGGGCAACCGTGATTCACACGCTCCGCGACGAAGGCCGCCGTTCTTCCGGCGCACGCGCTGTGCGAAACGCAGCACGACGTGGCGCGGAACAGGAAGGCGACTGTCACAAAGTATACGCGCCGTTATCGAATGAATCGACCCATGTATGAACCGGCCCGTGCACGAAAGCGCGTGCATGAAGCAGCCCACATGTAAAACGCACGCACGTAAAACGCGCCCATGAAAAAACGCGCGCGTGGCGGGAGCACGCGCGCGTTTCGCCGGACGGGGCTGAACGCCCGGTCCGCATGCAGCATCAGAAGCGGTGACGCAGACCGATCGCAACAGCCGTCTGGTTCGCCGTCGACGACGGTGTCAGCGTGTTGATCGCCGCCACGTTGGCGCCGAAGTTGCCGAGTTCACCCGACGCGTGCTGGTACACGCCTTCGAGGTAGACGTCGGTGCGCTTGCTCAGCGCATAGTCGCCTTGCAGCGACACGGTGTGCCACTTCGGATCGCCCGAGCCGTTCGAACCCGACACCTTGCCGTTCGTGAACGTGTAGGCAGCCGCGAGGCTCAACGCCGGCGTGAACGCGTACTTGCCGTTCACTTCGTAGTTGTCCATATGCAGGTTCGTGCCGGCGAGGCCGCCGATGAATGTGCCGCCCACGTTCGCGCTTTGCAGGTTGTCGAGCTGCGTGTGCGTCCACACGAGGCCGACCGTTGCCGGACCATACGCGTAGTTCGCGCCGACGCCATACGTGCGTTGCAGTTCAGCGGCGAGGTTCGCGCTGCCGTCGTCGCTCGACACCGCGCCGCCCGTATTGTTGCTGCCGCCGTTGTTCAACTGCAGATAGGCAGCGGCGACGTTCAGCGGACCGTTCGAATACGATGCGCCGGCGCTCCACGCGCGGTTGTTCGAGAACTGGCCAGCGGCATTGCTGAAACCGTACAGGCCGCCGAACTGGAGACCGGCGTAATTCGCGCTCGTGTACTTGACGGCGTTCTTCACGGAGAACGAGTTGTCGAGGTTGTCGTTATCGAGCGGGTGACCGGCCAGGTTGTTACCGTAGCCCGAGCCCGCAGCCGACAGCGGCGCGAGGTAATCGACGACGGAATCGTACTGGCGGCCAAGCGTCAGCTGGCCGTATTGATCGCTCTTCAGGCCGACATAGGCCTGGCGGTTGAACATCGTGTTGTTCTCGGAGAACGAACCGTTGTTCAGGTTAAAGCCGCTCTCGAGGGTGAAGATCGCGTGCAGACCGCCGCCCAGGTCCTCGCTGCCGCGCAGGCCGAAATACGTATCCGAGACCGAGCCGCTGCCTTGCTGCCAGTTGCTGTGGCCCGCCTGGTTGTTCGTGTAGACAAGGCCGGCGTCGAGCGTGCCGTATAGCGTGACGCTGCTTTGCGCCTGTGCCGAGGCGGCGAACGCGCCGAGAATGCCCGCAACGATAAGGGTTTTTTTCATGCTTTTAACTCCGGGACAGTGCATGGGGAATCGCATCCAGTTTGACGGTGGTGAAGCCGGTCCACTGACGATTCGCAGCGAAGTGTATTCGTCTGGTGACAGATTTTTGTCCCGATCGACGCAATAGTGATTTCCGGAATTCGTAACGGTGAACTGGATTGTGGTAACTGTGGATTTACAAAAGGATTTTCTATTTTTATTATCCAGTGGTGTCGTGTTTCGGATAATGATTGCGTTGCTGTACCGCGACAGAAGGCGCTGAGCGGAATATGCCGTCAGCGGCGAATTGCCGGTTCCGAAAAAAGTTCACGCGTTTTCATGCAACGTATTGTTGCGTCTTTTGACGATAACGCGATGCGGATTTAAAACAGCGATCATCTCTGATTGCGAGATTTTTTTAATGCCATGCGGGCGATTCACAGGTGGGTCATTTGAGTATCGCGAGTAATATATTTTAATTAACGCGATATACGCAATTCATTGTTCCATGTATGACGGTATTACGCGTGCGTCTTGTCCGTCTGGCCGGGTGACGGTTTCGCGCGCCGCGATGCGGGTAAAATCCGGCACTTGTCTGCTGGAGTGCCCCTGAACGTGAGTAAAACAGTCATGCCCGAAGAATCGCTTTCCCCATCCGATCTGACCGCCGGGGACGAGGCCGCCGTGCCCGAGGTCCAGCAGGATCCCCGTCTGTGGCGCGATGACGGCTGGACGGCGCGCGTCATCAAGAACGAGGACGACGACGGCTGGGCGGTGGAAATGATCAAGGACGGCGAGCCGGAACCCGCGCTCGTCGGCCCGTGGACGATGGGCCGCGACAAGAAGAACCCGAAGCCGCTCGATACGTCGGCGTTCAAC
The DNA here is from genome assembly GCA_937917025.1 of uncultured Paraburkholderia sp. Lineage (GTDB taxonomy): Bacteria > Pseudomonadota > Gammaproteobacteria > Burkholderiales > Burkholderiaceae > Paraburkholderia. The sequence continues at coordinate 11,658 of CALFSF010000448.1, read as the reverse complement.
ACGCTGGTGAAAACGGCGTCGGAGGTATTGCGGCGCCACGAGCAGCAGTTGCACGCGCTGCTTCACAAGAGCGTGAACGTCGCCTCGGCGGCGGGCGACGACGAACTGGAAATCACGCTCGACATCGTGCCTTCGGAGGACGATCCATACGCGCTCCTCACGGCGCTCGATCCGTACGGCGAGCAGCTCGCGCAGGTCAAGGTCGCGCCGAACTTCAAGCTGACGAAGGCGAGCGCGGCGACGTGGGTCGAGAACGATTTTCGCCGGCCCGGCTGAGCCGGGTGCAGGCGTGGCGCCGTCTAGCTGCGCTTGCAGAAGATCGCGGTCAGATGCGGCCCGGCGTGATGAACGATAGCCGTGCCGCCAAGACTGTCGACAACGGCCTGTACCTTCGTGTCGCTGGCGAATACCACGACGCCATAGGCCGATCGGGCGAGCGGCTCGCCGTCGCCGGTACGGAACATCGGGTCGTCCTTTTCGAAGCCGACGACCGCGAATACCGGAAAGCCGAACGCCGTGAGCTTCGCGCCGCGCGCGGGCCAGAACGCGTTGATCGAGTTGCTCTCGACGCGCATCGGCTTCGGATCGATCAGTTGCTGGCCGGCGAGGTCGGCGAAAAAGTCGTGAGCGGTAGTATTGCAGGCGAGTGGCGCGTCGAGGTCGGTCGCATGCGAAAACGAGGGTAGCGCAGCAAGCAAAAGGGCAACAACGGCAGAAAGGACAGGAATGCAACGTTTCATGGGAATCCGGATGGTGCGTTCGCAATCCGCTCACGATCTTCGTGGCGGAGGTTGCGCCGCGGCCATGACGTCCATGGTGGCGCAACAGGTACGGCACTTTACCAGGAATCGCAAAAATGTGCGCCCAGGACTATGCCGAAACGACGATTTTGCGCAACGAAACAGTGACGTAGACAGCAAGGATTTCATAACCCGTATATATTTCCGGGTTATGAATCGACGACCCCCCATCCGCCCGAACGTTCCCGCGCCCCGTACGTGGGATGCGCGGCTCGCCCGCCGGCTCGTGACGCCTCTCATCGACACCCGCATTACCCCCAACCATCTCACCACGCTGCGCCTCCTGATCGGCGCCGCAGGCGCACTGTGCCTTGCTCGTGGCGGATTTGCGTTTTCGAACGCGGGTGCTTTTCTGATCGTGCTGTCGAACTTCGTCGATCACACCGACGGCGAACTCGCGCGCATCAGCGGCAAGACGAGCCGGATCGGTCATTTTTACGACCTCGCGAGCGACGCGCTCGTGACCGTCCTGCTGTTCCTCGGCATGGGCGTTGGCATGGGTATCGACATGAGCGCCGCCGGAGATCACGCTCACGGTCTGGCCATACCGCCGGCGCTGCTCGGCGCCATTGCGGGCGTATCGGTGGCCGTGATCTTCTTCCTGCGCATGCGGATCGAGGAAATGGCGGGCAAGGCCGGCACGAAGCAGGCCTCGGCCGGCGGCTTCGAGACCGAGGACGTGCTGTATCTGTTGCCGCTCGTCACGCTGACGTCCGGCACATCGCTGTTCATCATCGCCGCATCGATCGGTGCGCCGCTCTTTGCCGTATGGGTGATGGTCGATTACCGCCGCGTGTCGCGCCGTGCGCAACCCGCGACGCAGTCCAGTCAGGTTATGGGTTAGCAGATGAATGTGCATGCTGGAGACGACGTGATGGAATCCGTCGTGCAGGACAATTCACAGGCCGTGGGCTCGCAGCGCGCGACGCCCGACGCCGATCGCGCCGTCGCGAGCCGTACGCACGGTTTCGACAACGCGCGTCTGCGCAAGGATTTCGCGGACCAGGGCGCGTTTCTGTATCTCGACGATTTCCTCGCGCCGGAAGTGACGGCGCAACTCGTCGCGAGCGCCCGCGGGCTGCTCGACGAAGTGAACCGCAACTATCTGCCGGGTCACAAGCAGGGCGGCAGCGTGAGCCGCCACACGATCGACCGCCTCGCGCCGTTCATCGCCGAGCTGTACCGCTCGAAGGAACTGATCGGCTGGCTCGAACAGCTGTCCGGCGACCGGCTGATGGTCTCGCCCGCCGACGATCCGCACGCGTATGCGCTCTACTACTACACGCGTCCGGGCGACCACATCGGCTGGCACTACGACACGTCCTACTATGACGGCCGCCGCTACACGCTGCTGCTCGGCGTGATCGACGAATCGACGTGCCGTCTCGACTACGAACTGCACACCCGCGACGACAGCAAGCCGGACCTGCCTGGTTCCGTGCAGATTCCGCCTGGCGGCCTCGTGTTCTTCGACGGCGACAAGCTGCGTCACCGCATCTCGCCGATGGGCGAAAACGAAATGCGCGTGTCGCTGACGTTCGAATACGTGACCGATCCGAACATGCGTCCGTGGAAGCGCTTTATTTCGAACATGAAGGACGCGATCGCGTACTTCGGTTTCCGTCAGGTCTTCAGGCAACTGATGAGGCGTAGCGGAGACGCTGCGTGACGCGCGCGGCAATGATTCTGCTGACGATCGGCACCGCGCTGTTCGTCGCGCTGCTCGCATGGCAGGGTTTTGGCTCGGTTGTCTCGACGCTGCTCGCGGCGGGCTGGGGGCTCGCGCTCGTCGCGGCGTTCCATGTGCTGCCGCTCGTGCTCGATGCCGGCGCCATCTCCGTTTTGTTCAAGCCGCGCCAGGACCACGTGACGCATCGCGACGCCGTGTTCGCGCGCTGGATCGGCGAATCGGTGAACAGCCTGCTGCCGGCCGGCCAGATCGGCGGCCCTGTCGTGATGGTGCGCCAGCTCTCGCAGCGCGGCATGCGGATGCGCGACGCCGCCGCGGCGGTCACCGTGAGCACGACGTTGCAGGCGCTCGCGCAGATCGTCTTCGCGGTGCTCGGCCTGCTGATGTTCAGCGCGTACGCCACGCACGGTCCGCTGCACGAACTGCGCACCGCGACGTTCATCGGCACGGGCGTGCTTGGCGGCATGGTCGTGATGTTCTACTTCGCGCAACGCCGCGGGCTGTTCGGCCGTCTGCTGCGCACCGTGTCGAAGGTGTTCGGCAAGCGCGACTGGTCGGCGCTCACCGACAGCGCCGATTCGATCGACGCCGCCGTGCATGCGCTCTACCGCGAGCGCGGCCGCGCCGCGGCGAGCTTTGCGCTGAGTTTCCTCGGCTGGCTCGTCGGCACGGTCGAGGTGTGGCTCGCATTGCGCTTCCTCGGCCATCCGGTTGGCTGGGTCGACGCGATGCTGCTGGAGAGCATCGGCCAGGCGATTCGTGGCGCGGCGTTCGCGATTCCCGGCTCGCTCGGCGTGCAGGAGGGCGGCTATCTGCTGCTCGCGCCGCTCGTCGGCTTGCCGCCCGATGCGGCGCTGGCGCTCTCGCTCACCAAACGCGCACGCGAACTCCTGCTCGGTCTGCCGGGCCTGTTGTATCTGCATTTCAGCGAACGAAAATGGCAGCGCCGTCGTGCGACGCGCGTGCCTGTTGCCGATTAACCGTCTTTTAGAAAGGGCCGCCCATGCGCGCGATCATCCTTGCTGCAGGTCTTGGCCTGCGTCTCCAGCAACCAGCTGGCGATCAGTTTCCGAAGTGCCTGTTGCAATTCGACGGCGTGACCCTGCTCGAGCGCCATCTGCAGATGCTCGACGCCGCGGGTGTCCACGACGTCGTGCTCGCGCTCGGCTTCCAGCCGGAGCTCGTCGGGGCGGAGCTCAAGCGCATCAACTGGCCGCATCGCGTCGAGATCGTGCTGAACCCGCGCTATGACCTCGGCAGCGTGCTGACCGTGCATACCGTCGCCGACGCGCTCACGCGTGGCGGCGACGTCCTCGTGATGGATGCCGACGTGCTGTACGACGAGCGCATCCTGGGCGCGCTGGTGGCGGGCGAGTCCGTCAACCGCCTCCTGATCGACCGCGACTTCGAAACCGGCGACGAGCCCGTCAAGCTGTGTCTGCAGGACGGCGTGCCGGTCGAACTGCGCAAGCAGCTGGCCGTCGGCCTGCAATACGACACGATCGGCGAATCGGTCGGCTTCTTCCGCTTTCGCGAGGAGGCCGCGCGCCGCTTCGCGGAAATCGTCGCGGGCTATATCGACAGCGGCCGCGCGAACATGCCGCACGAAGAAGCGGTGCGCGACCTGCTGCTCGAGCGCAGCCAGGTGTTCGACACGGCCGACGTGACGGGCGCGCCGTGGATCGAGATCGATTTCCCGAACGACGTCGCGCGCGCGGCCAGCGAGATCCTGACGCAACTGCGTCCGTTCGTCAGCCTGGCGCGTCAGACCACGTCCTGATCTTTCGCGGGCATCGCATCGGGCGCGTTGTTGCGCCCGGTGCCTGCCCGGGGTGAGGCCTGCGCCAGCCTTGCTGGCCATGACGACAGTTGCGCGCAATACCGGGCGAAACATCTGTCGTGCCGGGCACGCAGGCAGCACCAACCTGGATTTCGTGCGCGAATGACAGCATCGCGCAAGCGAGCGATGCGATAATCGCGCCTTTACGTCCGCGGCTTCGACGCCTGCTGTCCATCTGCCAATGCCTCTTGCTCTAGGCACGTTCATCGTTCCCCTGATCGTCGCGTGTGCGATGTTCATGGAAAACGTCGATGCCACGGTCCTCGTGACATCACTTCCCGCACTTGCACACGACCTCGGTCACGATCCCATCACGCTCAAGCTCGCGATCACCGCGTACGTGATCGGTCTTGGCGTATTCATTCCGATCTGCGGCTGGGTGGCCGACCGCTTCGGTTCGCGCACCGTGTTTCGCACCGCGATCGGCATCTTCATCGTCGGTTCGCTGATCAGCGCCGCGTCGACGTCGCTCGGGATGTTCGTCGTCGCGCGCTTCGTGCAGGGCATCGGCGGCGCGATGATGGTGCCGGTCGGGCGGATCATCATCTTCCGCTCGGTACCGAAGTCGGACTTCATCCGGGCGGTCAACTATCTGACCGTGCCCGCGCTGCTCGGGCCGGTCGTGGGGCCGCCGCTCGGCGGTTTCATCACGACGTATCTGCATTGGCGTCTGATTTTCGTCATCAACGTCCCGATCGGCATTTTCGGCATCTGGCTTGCGAACCGGCATATCGCGAACGTACGCGAAGCGCATCCGGGGCGCCTCGACTGGGCCGGCTTCGTACTCTCGGCCGGTGGCGCGTCGCTCTTCATGCTCGGCTTGTCGCTCGTCGGCGGTGAGCTGGTATCGGGCACGGCGTCGACGCTCATGTGCGTGGCCGGCGTGCTGCTGTTGCTCGCCTACTGGTTTTATGCACAGCGCGTCGAACTGCCGGTACTCGATCTGCGTCTTCTGCGTATCCCGAGTTTTCACGCGAGCGTGGTGGGGGGCTCGCTGTTTCGCATCGGGCTCGGTGCGGTGCCGTTTCTGCTGCCGCTTGCGTTGCAGGAAGGGCTCGGGATGACGGCGTTCGCGGCGGGCGCGATTACGTGCGCGTCCGCGTTCGGGTCGATCTTCATGAAGCCGTTTGCCTCGGGCGTGCTCGCGCGCTTCGGCTTTCGCCAGGTGCTGATGATCAACGCGGCCATTTCCGGCCTCGTGATAGCCGTCTACGGGGTCTTCGTTCCGGGTACGCCGCACTGGCTGATCTGGTGCGTGGTGCTGGTGGGCGGCGTGTTTCCATCGTTGCAGTTCACGAGCCTCAATTCGCTGGCGTACGCCGACATTCCGAGCCGCGACGTCGGCCGCGCGACGAGCGTGGCGAGCGTGATCCAGCAGATTTCGCTGGGGCTTGGCGTGACGATCGCCGGCCTCGTGCTGCAGATTTCACACGACCTGCAGGGCCACGCGACGATTGTCTGGACGGACTTCTGGCCGGCATTTCTCTTCGTCGGGCTGTTCTCGGTGGCTTCGATTCCCGTCACGGCGCGACTGCCGCACGGAAGCGGCGACGAAATCGCGCGCGGCGGGCGCGGCAGCACGTAACGCGCTGCATGGGGACCGGGGGCCCCGGTTGCTGCGCCGCGACGGTGCCGCCGCCTCGCGCCATCGAACGTTCGTTCGCGCATGCATTGCGGACGATTGCCGGGTACGTTGATCGACGATGCGGGCACGATCGCGCGTCCTGGCGCGCGTGCCGCCCTTCATGACCGCCTGTGCGCCTTGATGATTCTGCTTGCTGCCGGATGACTTTTTTCGTGCCGCACCATCGGTTTCACATGCTGGGACGCTTCGCAAATCCCGGACCCGCGTGATATAAGGCCAGAACAGACTTGTTCATCGCTGCATGAGGGAGTTGACATGGGGGACACGCAATGAAGCTGTTCAATAACATGAAATCGTCGGCAACGGGCTTTGCGCTGGTCGCGCTGGTATCCGCTTCGACTGCTTTTCTCGAGAGCACGCCGGCCGTTGCCAAGGGGGTCGTCAAGCCGCAGCCGGCCGTACTGAGCGCGTCTGCGATCGCGGTTGCCGACAAATACAGCGCCGATGCCGCCGCGCAGATTTTCAAGGAGGGCGGCAACGCCGTCGATGCAGCCGTTGCGATTGCCTTCACGCTTGCCGTGACGTATCCGGAAGCGGGCAACATCGGCGGCGGCGGTTTCATGACGCTCTACGTGAACGGCAAGCCGTATTTCATCGACTACCGCGAGCGTGCGCCGCTTGCGGCGACCCGCAACATGTACCTCGATGACCAGGGCAACGTCATCAAGGGCAAGAGCCTGTACGGCTACTACGCGGTCGGCGTGCCGGGCACGGTGGCGGGCATGTGGGAAGCGCAGCACCGCTTTGGGCGTCTCAAGTGGAAGCAGGTTCTTGCGCCCGCGATCAAATACGCCACTGACGGTTTCGAAGTCGACGAGCAGCTCGACAAGCGCCGCGAGGTTGCTTCGAAGGAATTTGCCGGCAAGACGAACTTCGACACGTACTTTGGCAACCTGAAGCAGGGCGTCAACTTCAAGCAGCCCGATCTGGCCGCCGTGCTGACGCGCATCGCGAACAACGGCGCGAGGGAGTTCTACAACGGCAAGACGGCTGACCTGATCGCGGCTTCGATGCGCGGCCACGGTGCGATCACGAAGCGCGACCTGCAGGACTACCGCGCCGTATGGCGCAAGCCCATCGAAGCCGACTGGAACGGTTACCACGTGATCACCGCACCGCCGCCGAGTTCGGGTGGCATCGGTCTCGTGCAACTGTTGAAGATGAAAGCGGATCTCGCGTCCGATTTCAAGGGCGTGCCGTTGAATTCCGCGCAATACGTGCATCTGATCGCCGAGATCGAGAAGCGCGTGTTTGCTGACCGCGCGCAATACCTGGGCGACCCGGACTTCTACAAGATACCGATCGATCAGTTGATCGACGATCCGTATATCGCGAAGCGCGCCGCCGAAGTGAATCCGACGACGCCTTCGGACACGAAGAGCGTGCAGCCGGGGCTTGGCACGTCGATGCCGGAGAAAGCGGAGACCACGCATTTCTCGGTGGTCGACAAGTGGGGCAATGCGGTATCGAACACGTACACGATCAACGGTTATTTTGGATCGGGCGTGGTGGCCGAGGGCACGGGGATCGTGCTGAATGACGAGATGGACGATTTCGCCGCGAAGCCGGGCGTGCCGAACATGTTTGGCGTGGTGGGTAGCGACGCGAACTCGATCGAGCCGAAGAAGCGCCCGTTGTCGTCGATGTCGCCGACGATCCTGACGAAGGACGGCAAGGTATCGCTTGTGATTGGCACACCGGGCGGCTCGCGGATTTTCACGTCGATATTCCAGGTGATCAACAACGTGTATGACTTCAACATGCCGTTGCCTGAGGCTGTGGCCGCGATGCGCTTTCACCACCAGCTGTTGCCGCCGAACACGATTTTCTGGGAGCCGTACAAGCCGATCGATGGCGAACTCGCGAAGGAGATCGAGGCGAAGGGATACGTGCTGAAGGGACAGGATTTCAGCGGCGACATCCAGGCGATCAAGATCAACGGAGACACGCCGGAGCCGGTATCCGATCCGCGGGGGCGCGGGATATCGAGGGTGATCCAGTAGCGGGAGGGGCGGAAAAGAAGGGAAAGGCGGGCATCGGGATTCGGTGCCCGTTTTTTTTGTGGTGACGCGAGGGCATTGGAACCTGCTGCCTGCGCCCTCTCGCCTAGAGCTTCAAAATCCGTTCAAAGAACCGACACCAGGCATCGGCATGAGCAGCATCCTGAGAAGAAATAGAGGAGGAAGGAGAAAAAGCCTCGTCCCCCGCCCGCCGGCAGGCAAAAACAAACCGTTCCAACGCATCCCGATCGCCAAACACCATTTCCTGCTGCGCCGCAACAACGACAACCCGCGCGGGTCCGCGCCGGACCCTGGGTATGCCGGCATCGTCGTATCCGGCGATGTCGCGTGCAACTTTCACCTGATAGTCACTGGCCAACTCGCTCTCCTCATCAGCAGCTGATCGATCTCCTCAGTATAGGCAACGAATCGGCTAACAGGCCCGCTGAACTGGCGTCGCGGCGTGTAACGTGAAGAAAAACCCCGAGCCCGCGACGCGAAGTCGCCGTGAGACACTTCCCTGACATCCACCTTGCCGGCGCCGGCATCGCCATGTCGCGAGACCGGCCGGCGGGGCGTCACGACGCGATCACATCAACGCGAGGCAATCCACGCGAAAGGAGCACGACAGCATGAACCCGCCAGCGAACCCGTCCGGCATGAACGACCTCGAACCCGAGCCCCAGCCCGAAGTCGAATCGTTGAGTGCGATCACGCTTGCGACGCATGACATGGCCCGTGCGGTGGCATTCTACGAAGCGCTGGGTTTTCCGCGCCGCTTTGGCGGACCCGGCGAGGCGTTCACATCGTTTGCGCTGGGATCGTCGTTCCTCAACGTGATCGCCGACACGCGTGGTCCGATCAACTTTTGGGGGCGCGTGATCATTTATGTGTCCGATGTCGACGGCATGTACCGCAAGGCGCGGGCCGCCGGATTGACGCCCGAATTCGCGCCATCGGACGCGCCGTGGGGCGAACGCTATTTTCATATCGTCGATCCGGACGGGCACGAACTGAGCTTTGCCCGGCCCCTCGCACGCGCCGCCGCCGTCCACGCACCGTGACAGCCGCACCGGGGTAACACGCTTGACACTTCGCGCTTCGATAATCGGATCGTCGACACTGCACGCATCGTGCGGGCAACCCGTTTCCGTCGCACAGGAGAATGACGATGAAAGAACATGCCACGACCGTCGACGCCGCGGCGTTTGCCGAACGTCAGCGCCGTTTCGAGGAGGACCTCATCGATGCATACGACGAAGAACTCGAAATGGAAGTGGACGACCGCATCGTCGACGGCGCGGACGCACTCACCGCCGAGGCCCGCGAAGCGCGCAAACACTATTTTCGCGAGCTGTTCCGTCTGCAGGGCGAGCTCGTCAAGCTGCAGGACTGGATCGTGCACACGGGGCACCGGCTCGTCGTGATCTTCGAGGGTCGCGATGCGGCGGGCAAGGGCGGTGCGATCAAGCGCATCACGCAGCGCCTGAATCCGCGCGTGTGCCGCGTGGCGGCGCTGCCCGCGCCGAACAATCGCGAACGCACGCAGTGGTATTTCCAGCGCTACGCGGCGCATCTGCCGGCGGGCGGCGAAATGGTGCTGTTCGACCGCAGCTGGTACAACCGCGCGGGCGTCGAGCGCGTGATGAATTTCTGCTCCGACGAAGAGTACGAGGAGTTCTTCCGCTCAGTGCCGGAATTCGAAAAGATGCTGGTGAGAAGCGGCATCCAGATCGTCAAATACTGGTTTTCGATCACCGACGAAGAACAGGAAATCCGCTTCCAGAACCGCATTCTCGATCCGCTCAAGCAGTGGAAGCTGAGCCCGATGGATCTGGAAAGCCGCCGTCGCTGGGAAGCGTATACGCAGGCGAAGGAAGTAATGCTGCATCGCTCGCACATTCCCGAAGCGCCGTGGTGGGTCGTGCAGGCAGTCGACAAGAAGCGCGCGCGTCTGAACTGCATTCACCATCTGTTGAGCCAGGTGCCGTATCACGAGATCGACCATCCGCCGGTCGCGCTGCCTGACCGCGTGTACAACACAGAGTACATTCGCCAGCCGGTGCCGGCTTCGATGATCGTGCCGGAAGTCTACTGATCCGCTTCGGGAAAAATCGCGCGGCCCTGCGTCATGTCGCGTAGCGCTTCGCGTGCTGCGTCGATGACGGTAGCGGGCATCCGGATCGTCAGGATCACGGCCATGCCATAGGCGCTCTGCTCGAGCGCATGATGTTCCTGGTCGATCCAGCGGCGCACGCGCGCCTCGTCCGGATATCCGAGCTCGACGGTCAACGACACCTGGGCGATGCGCTCGACGCGCGGTGCATCCTGGAGTGCGGTCGCGATCGCGTCGGTGTAGGCGCGCACGAGACCGCCCGCGCCGAGCTTGACGCCGCCGTAATAGCGGACCACGGCGGCCAGCACGCCGTCGAGATCGTGATGCCGCAGCACTTCCAGGATCGGCCGGCCGGCGGTGCCCGAGGGCTCGCCGTCGTCCGACATGCCGGACTGACCGCCCGCGAGCAGCGCCCAGCATACGTGCGTCGCGCCCGGATGTTCGTCGCGCAGACCGCGCAGCGCCGCCATTGCCGCGTCGCGATCCGCGACGGGAATCGCGTGCGCGATAAAGCGGCTCTTGCGGATCTCGAGTTCGGCGGTGAGGGCGAGGGGCAGCGTGTAAGTCGGCAAGGCGAGGTTCTGCGAAGAAAAGGAGCGCGCCGCACGTGACGGCGCAGGCGTCATGGTAACGGATCGCCGCTTCACGGCACCCCGCTGATGCCGGACTACCGCGCGTCACATTCGCAGATTGTGCAACGGTATCTTGCGTGAACGCATAATGACGCCATCCGGAACGGCCCGCATAATGCGGGTCTGACGGATCTAGCTCCCGGCTGGGGCGAAACCGGGTTCCTCACCCGGTCGGTCCGTCACCTCTCCCTGTCGTTCTCTTTCTGGTTCTTTTTCTTTTTCTTCCATCGCGCGCACGGCGGCGCGGGATTCCTCGATCAAACCGCGGAACGTGGTGGTGCCGAGCGTGCCGGCAGGTGCGCTGATGCTGCTGGCGGCGGTCTCATCGGCTTCGTCCCCGGGCGGCGCGCCGAAGCCGATGATGAGCGCGGCGGACGTTTCCTGCGCGCGCACGCGCCGCACGAGGTTGCGCAGATAAGGCGGCGACGCGGCGGCATCGAGCGATATCACACACATCACCGGCACGCGATTCACATCCACCGAAGCCACATCGCCGCGCCGGAAGTGCTCATAGGTCGTGGCGACGCAGGCGGTGCGGTAACGCGTCAGCAACTGCACGGCAATCGCCGTGGCGACTTCGTCGAACGCGCCGCGCCCGGCGACGCATAGCACCGGTTCGCCTGTCATCGTGGCGACGCGGGTGGCGTCCGCGGATATCGCCGGGTTCGGTTCGTCAGGCGCGAGTATGTCCGGAGCGCCTTCCACTGCTTCGAGGTTCTCGACGATATCGACTAGCGCCTCGTTGATCCGCGCAAGCTGTTCCGTATGCAGCACACCGCGCAACGCATCGTTGCGTGCGAGGCGCAATCCTTCAAGCACGACCTGATCGTAGTAATCGACGATCGACATCTCGCCTAGCAAGCGCTCCGCCTGGACGATCGCTTCATGCAGGTCGTGCGCGAGCAGCCGCTGGTAGAAGTTCTGCGCAGGCGTCA
>CALFSF010000447.1 GCA_937917025.1 uncultured Paraburkholderia sp. | reverse complement strand
AAGTCTATGAAACGTCCCGCCAGCAATACATAGAACGCTCAGGAGGCTTTCTGGTAAAGGGTTACAGCGAATGGTTAAAGCTTTATGCATTCGCACCGGTTGCGCATCCGGTGCATGGGAGTCTGCCCGATTTCATCCACGAGAATCCGCCTGCCGCCACTCGCTTTTCATAGGAACAGGTGGCGAACGCAAGGCCGGACGCGCCATCGAGCTACTTTCTCAGCGCCGCCTCAATCTCATCGAGAACCTTGTCTTTGCCAATGCCGGTGAGAAAGGCCAGCCCCTTGATCACGGGCTTCGTCACGGAAGCAGAGATCGGCGTCGTTGCCACAATGAAATCGACATTGTCGGCAAGCGATGGAACTTCTGTCGCTTTAGCTTGCTGGGAATTGAAGGTTAGTCCTCTCTTCTTCATTTCTTCCGTCACGGCCACATTCACCGCCGTAGACGTCGCAACACCGGTGCCGCACGCAAATAGAATCGTTTTGATCCTGGCCATTTTTATTCCACTCCCTTATCCAAACACCGATTTGACTTCTTCCAGCGTCCTGGCACTCTTCAGGGCCCTTATCGCCGACGCATCCTGAATGGTTGCGATAATCGTCTGCAAGGTCTCAATCTGCTTGTCTTTGTCGTTAATGGCAAGTAGAAAAACAACATCGACGCTAACACTCTCCTCGGGGTCTTCCATATTGGCGAACGCAACGGAATTCTTTAGCGTCGCCATCGCGACCCCGGCCTTAAGAACATGGCAAGGGTCGGTATGTGGAACTGCGACATTACCCTCGCCTTCCATTTTTAGCCCGGTTGGCAACGTTCTTTCGCGCTCTATCGTGGCATTGGCAAAACCTGGCGTCACATAGCCAAGCCGTTCGAGTTCCCGGGCAAGTATCAGGATGATCTCTTCGTTTGTCTTCGCTTCGCTCTGAAGGACTATCGCCTCCGGCTCGAGAACCGCCATCAGACCACTCACCATCGCCCTCTCCTTGAATAATCTTTGTCGCAGGATACATATTCCATCATCAGCTCCTGCGACAGCACGACCGGCAATCACACAGCGGTCTGTTCCGACCGTTCGTCAACCTGTTCCAGCTGTTCGTCTTCAGCGCCTGCAGCCCGTTCCCAGCCCGCCGTATTACGCCGGTATAGCCAGAAAAGAGCGGCAACGACGAGCGCAAGAAGAACAATACCGCCAGCGCCGAGCCATTGGACAGCCTTGATGACAACATAAGGCACCCACAGGAAACCGTCGACCACCGAAGTAATCTGCAATGCGCCCGCCGGCAGTTTGAAACCCGACGCCACCGCTGCGTGCGTAAAGAGCGGCGCAAGTGCATTCGCGACATAGAAGCCGATGGCAAGCGTCACCGTACCGACCACGACCATGCGGAAGACATTGCCCTTCAGGAGCGGCGCAGTCAATGCGACGATAAAGGGAATCACCGCGAGATCAGCAAAGAGGATCACATGATTGCCGGGCAGGATGATCGACAGGATGATGGCGATCGGCACCAGAATCAGTGACGATGAAATGGCTGCGGGATGGCCGATCAGAATTGCCGAATCGAGCCCGACGAGCAATTCGCGATCACCCGTGCGCTTGCGAACGAATGCCTGTGCTGCATCGGAAACAGGCAGGAGCCCTTCCATCAGGATTTTCACCATTCGCGGCAGGAGCAGCATGACCGCGGCAAGCGTCATGCCCGTGCTGAGCACCTTGGCGAGTACGACTTCCAGTTTGCCGGCGTTGTAGAAAGCGATAAGGCCTAGCACAAGCCCGAGGATAAGGCCGAGCACAACCGGCTCCCCGAAAACGCCGAAGCGACGCTCGATGGTTTCGGTGCTGATGTTGATCTTTTTGACGCCCGGAATGCGGTCGATGACCCAGTTCAGCACAATCGCAATGGGCAGAATCTGCGCCGAGGCAAGGTGCGGGACGGAAATGCCCGGCACGCCGTAAAACTGCTGCACCGCGCGGGCCGACCAGTCCGCGAAAAGCAGCGAAAGCGCCGCGACGATCGCCGCGACGGCAATGCCATAGGCAAGATTGTCGGTTGCCGCAACCACGAGCGAACCGACGAAGGCAAAATGCCAGAAATTCCACACATCCACATTCAGCGTGCGTGTCCAGCGCATCAGCAGGAAGACGATATTCACCAGAATACCGACCGGGATGACCCACAGTCCAACTGAAGAGCCAAAAGCGATCGCGGCCGCCGAAGGCCAGCCCACATCGATGATGTCGCGCTTGATGCCGGTGTTGGTCACGATAGCCTGTGCCACCTGCCCAATGGACGTGAACATCAGACCAAGCACCAGATTGATACCGATGAAAGCCACGCCAATGGTGACAGCCGCGCGGAAAGCTTTGCCCAGCCTCGCGCCCAGGACGATCGCAATGAGGAAGATCACGATGGGCATCAGCACTGTTGGACCCAAGGCGTCTATTGCCGCTTTTATTCCAGTCAAGATTGCGTACATGCTCTCATCTCCTCCATTTTTGCCTACGGTCGTCCCGGAACGGTCAAACCAGTCGGGCATTGGTCAAAATATTTTTCTCGACGTATTATGTACATTTGTTCCTTACAATATCTCTTTGTCCGCTTCGTGCACAAGCAGTCGAAGCGGAAAAAGTTCGCTTCCAGGGTTAGTCCTGATGCCGGAAATGTGGGACGAGCGAGCACATGAGCTTTGGCTACCCGAAGCGCAGATTAGCGGATTGATGCCACGTTGGGCGAGGAAGACGAAAACGTCGGCCACCTCGAACGCGCAATCCGCCACGACGGTGACCCGGCTGATATGCCAGAATCGGCGGCATGAACTGGATTGCCTCGCTTCCGATGTACAACGTGACGCCTGCGCTCGCCGCGGACTGGCGCGCGTTTCTCGCCGATGTACTGCATGAAGCGGCGCCGCTGACACGCATCGTCGAAGCCGGTGAGACGCTGGACATGCTGTGGCGGCGCGCGGATCTCCTGATCTCGCAGACCTGCGGCTACCCGCTAATACATGGGCTGCACGAACGCGTGCAACTGATCGCGACGCCGGAATTCGATGCACCAGGGTGTGCCGGTCCGAACTATTCGAGCGTGATCGTGACGCGTGCCGATGGACCCGTTCATTCGCTTGAAGCGTCACGCGGCCTGCGGGTCGCATTAAACCAGCCCGATTCAAATAGCGGAATGAACGCGCTGCGGCACGCCATCGCACCGCTTTCGCGCGAGGGCGCGTTCTTTGGAGAAGTGGTCGTTACCGGTTCACACGTCGGCTCACTGGCGGCAATCGCCGAAGACCGGGTGGATATCGCCGCGATCGATTGTGTGACGATGGCGTTCGTGCGGGACGGGTTGCCTCGACTCGCACAGGCAGTGCGCGAGATCGCGTGGACGCAGGTGTCACCGGGACTGCCGCTGGTCGCCAGCAACGACGTCGACGCATCTACTGTCGAGACGCTTCGAAGTGCGCTAAATGATGCGCTGCGCGCCGATCCTGCCCGCGCAAAACGTCTGCGCCTGAAGGGCTTTTCCACGCTGTCACTGATGGACTACGCGCGTATTGAACAGCTTGAGAACGAGGCGCTGGAACGTGGCTACGCGCGCCTCGCCTGATCCGGCACACGACGTCAGCCCACTTCCATCACCAGCAACTGCGCGCCGTCGGCCACCTGATCGCCCACCGCATACAACACTTCCGCGACCGTGCCCGCCGCGGGTGCGCCAATGGTGTGCTCCATCTTCATCGCTTCCATCACGATAAGCGGCGCGCCCTTTTCCACCACCGTCCCCGGCTCGACCAGCACGGCGATCACCTTGCCAGGCATCGGCGCGGTCAGCCTGCCTTCGCCGTGTTCGACATCGGCCGCGTGGGCAAGCAGGTTCTGCCACTCGAATGCAACCGCGAAGCCGCGGCAAAACACATGGAAAACATCGCCATCGATAAACACGCGCCCCGTGACGCGTGAATCGCCAATCGTCGCGCCGAACTCATGCGCGCTTTCGCCGCGCCACCATGTGAAGCTGTCGCACTGGCCGGCA
Source organism: uncultured Paraburkholderia sp. (assembly GCA_937917025.1). Classification (GTDB taxonomy): domain Bacteria; phylum Pseudomonadota; class Gammaproteobacteria; order Burkholderiales; family Burkholderiaceae; genus Paraburkholderia. The sequence continues at coordinate 15,497 of CALFSF010000447.1, read as the reverse complement.
TGATCGAGCGTCTGCGTGTCGCCGTCGCGCGCGAACGTGGCGGAAAATGCCGCGTCGCGGTCGACGTCGCGCCATGAAAGCTTTTGCGCATAGCCGCCATTCAGGCGCCAGTGCGACAGCGCATCCCACGGCGACGCGCCATCCGCAGCATCGCCCTCGCGCGTCAGCAATGCACCGCACGCCAGCGCGAGCGCTTCCTTGAGCGGTTTTTGCAGCGGCGCAAAAAGCGCTTCGTGATGACGCTCGATCAACCCCGTGTCGAGATCCGCCGATGAAAACGGTTCGCTCGTCACGATCCGTTGCAGGAATTCGACGTTCGTATGCGGACCGACCACCTCGCATTCGCGCAACGCCCGGTTCATCCGGGCGAGCGCTTCCTCGCGTGTCGCACCATGCACGATCAGCTTCGCGATCATCGGATCGTAGAACGGCGTAATCGTGTCGCCTTCGCGCACGCCGCTATCGATGCGCACTGCCGCGCGGCTGCCCGCCGCGTCGCCGAGCGTGAACTCGACACCAGCAGGCATCCGCAGATGCTTGAGCGTACCCGTCGAAGGCAGGAAACCGCGCGCCGGATTTTCCGCGTAGATGCGCGCCTCGATCGCATGACCGTCGACGCGCAATTCGTCCTGCGTCAGCGGCAACGGTTCGCCTGACGCAACGCGCAGTTGCCACTCGACAAGATCGAGGCCCGTCACCATCTCCGTGACCGGATGTTCGACCTGCAGGCGCGTGTTCATTTCCATGAAATAGAACGCGTCGCCGGTCATGATGAATTCGACGGTGCCCGCACCGACGTAATTCACCGCGCGCGCCGCGGCCACCGCCGCCTGGCCCATCGCAACACGCAACGACGAGTCGAGCCCCGGCGCGGGCGCTTCTTCAAGCACTTTCTGATGGCGGCGCTGCACCGAGCAGTCGCGGTCGAACAACCATACCGCACCGCCCTGCGTATCCGCGAAAACCTGCACTTCGACGTGCCGTGGCCGCATCAGATACTTTTCGATCAGCACGCGATCGTTGCCGAAGCTGCTCGCCGCTTCGCGCTTGCATGACGCCAGCGCCGCCGCGAAATCCTCGCTACGCTCGACCACGCGCATGCCTTTCCCGCCACCGCCCGCGCTCGCTTTGAGCAGCACCGGATAGCCGATCGAATCGGCCTCGCCATGCAGCAGCGCCGCGTCCTGATCGTAGCCGTGATAACCCGGCACAAGCGGCACGGCGGCTGAATGCATCAGCGCCTTCGCCGCCGCCTTCGAGCCCATCGCGGCAATCGCACTGACCGGCGGTCCGATAAATACGATGCCAGCCTTCTCGCACGCATGCGCGAAATCCTCGTTTTCCGACAGGAAGCCGTAGCCGGGATGCACCGCCTGCGCGTCCGTCGCACGCGCGGCCTCGATGATGCGTTCGATGCGCAGATAGCTTTCCGCCACCGTCGATCCGCCGATATGAACCGCCTCGTCGCACGCGAAAACGTGTTTTGCGTTCGCGTCTGCATCGGAATACACCGCGACGCTCACGATGCCGAGGCGCCTGCAGGTCGCCGCGACGCGGCACGCAATCTCGCCCCGGTTTGCAATCAGGATCTTGTTGAACATGAGGTGTCTCGCTCCCGGGCTGTTCTTTATGCTGCGCATCGCGCACACGGCGCATGCGTTCGTTGCATCAGGTACGCCATGCAGGCGCGCGCTTTTCAAGGAACGACGCAACACCTTCGCGGCCTTCCTCGCTTGCCCGTACGCGTGCAATTCGCGCCGCGGTGTCTTCGATCAATGCGGTGTCGAGCGCGCGGCCCGCCACGTCCTGCACGAGCCGTTTGCACTCGCGTACCGCGTGCGGGCTGTTTGCAACCAGCGTCTCCACGATCTGCTGCACGGTTGCATCAAGCCGCTCTGCGGCCACCATTTCGCTCACCAGTCCGAGCCGCAACCCGGTCGCGCAGTCGAACTGCTCGGCCGTCGTGAAGTAGCGGCGCGAAGCCTGCTCGCCCAGGGCGCGGATCACATACGGCGCGATCGTCGCGGGAATCAGGCCAAGACGCGCCTCGGACAGGCAGAAGCGTGCCGCATCGACCGCCACCACGATGTCGCACGCGGCGATCAGCCCCATCCCGCCGGCGTACGCATCGCCGCTCACGCGCGCGATCACGGGCTGCGGGCAGCGCCAGATCGCGTAGAGCATGTTCGCGAGACGCATCGCGTCGGCGCGGTTCTCGTCATCCGAGAAGGCCGCCATCTTCTTCATCCAGTTCAGGTCGGCGCCCGCGCAAAACGCCTTGCCGTTCGCGGCCAGCACGACCGCGCGCACGTCCTGCCGTTCGCCCATCGATTCGAACACGTCGGTCAGTTCAGCGATCATCGCTTCGTTGAACGCGTTGCGCACATCGGGGCGATTCAGCGTCACGGTCGCCACCTGGGCGGCAAACGCGACGTCCACATGATCGGATTGCATGCTGCCGGACTCCTTCGCGTGTGTCACATTCTGAACACGCCGAAACGCGTGTCCCCGATCGGCGCATTCGTCGAAGCCGACAGCCCCAGACCCAGCACGTCGCGCGTCTGCGCCGGATCGATCACGCCGTCATCCCACAGGCGCGCGCTCGCGTAATACGGATGACCCTGATGCTCGTACTGCTCGCGGATCGGCTGCTTGAACGCTTCTTCCTGTTCCGCTGTCCACGTGCCGCCCTTGCCTTCGATGCCATCGCGCTTGACGGTTGCGAGAACGGACGCGGCCTGCTCGCCGCCCATCACGGAAATGCGCGCGTTGGGCCACATCCACAGAAAACGCGGCGAATACGCGCGGCCACACATGCCGTAATTCCCCGCGCCAAACGAGCCGCCGATAATCACCGTGAACTTGGGCACCTTCGCGGTTGCCACCGCCGTCACCATCTTCGCGCCGTTGCGCGCGATGCCTTCGTTCTCGTACTTGCGGCCCACCATGAAGCCTGTGATGTTTTGCAGGAACACAAGCGGAATCTTGCGCTGGCAGCACAGTTCGATGAAGTGCGCGCCCTTGAGCGCGGATTCGGAAAACAGGATGCCGTTGTTCGCGATGATGCCGACGGGGTGTCCCCAGATATGCGCGAAGCCGCAAACGAGCGTGGTGCCATAGCGGGCCTTGAATTCGTCGAACGCGGAATCGTCGACGACACGCGCGATCACCTCGCGGATATCGAACGGCTTGCGCGTGTCGACGGGAATCACGCCATACATGCTCGTGACGTCGTAGCGCGGCGGCTTTGGCTCGCGCAGCGCGACGGGCGGCTGCTTCGTGCGGTTCAGATTGCCGACGATGCTGCGTGCAATCGCGAGCGCATGCGCGTCGTTTTGCGCAAGATGATCGACGACGCCGGACAGACGCGTATGCACGTCCCCGCCGCCAAGATCCTCGGCGCTCACCACTTCACCTGTTGCGGCCTTCACGAGCGGCGGACCGCCGAGAAAAATCGTGCCCTGATTCCTGACAATGATCGACTCGTCGCTCATCGCGGGCACATAGGCGCCCCCTGCCGTGCACGAGCCCATCACGACCGCGATCTGCGGAATGCCTTCAGCCGAAAGATTCGCCTGGTTATAGAAAATGCGGCCGAAGTGATCGCGATCCGGAAACACGTCGTCCTGGTTAGGCAGATTCGCGCCACCCGAGTCGACGAGATACACGCACGGCAAGTGGTTTTCCGCGGCGATTTCCTGCGCGCGCACGTGTTTCTTGACCGTAACCGGGTAGTACGTGCCGCCCTTGACCGTCGCGTCGTTGCAGACGATCACGCATTCCTGCCCGGCAATGCGCCCGATGCCCGTGATGACACCGGCGCCCGGCGCATCGTTGTTGTACATGCCGAACGCCGCGAGTTGCGACAGCTCGAGAAACGGTGTGCCTGGATCGAGCAGTTGCGCGATGCGCTCGCGCGGCAGCAACTTGCCGCGCGCGACGTGCTTCTCACGTGCGGCAGCGCCGCCGCCCAGCGAAAGTGCCGCGACCTTTGCCTTCAGATCGGCAACCAGCGCCTCCAGCGCCGCGACGTTCGCGCGGAAATCGTCCGAGCGCGGATTCAGTTTGGTTTCTATGATCGGCATCGCGTGGTTCTCCGTTTCGGCGCGTGGGCAGACTTACATCGTCTCCGCGAACAGCTCGCGGCCGATCAGCATGCGACGGATCTCGCTCGTCCCCGCGCCGATTTCGTAGAGCTTCGCATCGCGCCACAGACGTCCCACCGGATATTCGTTGATGTAGCCGTTGCCGCCCAGAATCTGGATCGCCTCGCCGGCCATCCACGTCGCCTTTTCAGCCGTGTAAAGAATCACGCCCGCGCAATCCTTGCGTACCTGGCGCACGTGTTCCGAGCCGATCGTGTCGAGCTGGCGGCCCACCGCGTACAGATACGCACGGCACGCCTGCAACGTGGTGTACAGATCCGCTACCTTGCCCTGGATCAGCTGGAATTCTCCGATCGACTGACCGAACTGCTTGCGATCGTGGATATACGGCACGACCGAATCCATCACCGCGACCATGATGCCCGTCGGGCCACCCGCCAGCACCGCACGCTCGTAATCGAGCCCGCTCATCAGCACTTTCACGCCGCCGTTCAGCTGCCCCAGAATGTTTTCTTCCGGCACCTCGACGTTTTCGAATACGAGTTCGCCGGTGTGCGAGCCACGCATGCCGAGCTTGTCGAGCTTCTGCGCAACCGAAAAACCCTTCATGCCCTTCTCGACGATAAACGCGGTAATGCCACGCGAGCCCGCTTCGACATCGGTCTTTGCGTAGACCACGAGCGTGTCGCAATCGGGGCCGTTGGTGATCCACATCTTCGTGCCGTTCAGCACGTAGCGGTCGCCTTTCTTTTCGGCGCGCAGTTTCATGCTGACCACGTCCGAGCCCGCGTTCGGCTCGCTCATCGCAAGCGCGCCGACGTGTTCGCCCGATAGCAGCTTCGGCAGGTATTTGCGCTTTTGCGCTTCGGTGCCGTTGCGGTGAATCTGGTTCACGCAGAGGTTGGAATGCGCGCCGTACGACAGGCCCACCGAAGCCGACGCGCGCGAGATCTCCTCCATCGCGACCATATGAGCCGTGTAGCCCATGTTCGCGCCGCCGTATTCCTCGGAGACCGTCATGCCCAGCACGCCGAGATCGCCGAATTTGCGCCACAGGTCCATCGGGAACTGGTCGGTGCGGTCGATTTCCGCGGCACGCGGAGCGATTTCTTTAGCGGCGAACCCTGCAATGCTGTCGCGCAGCATTTCAATTTCTTCACCAAGCGGAAACTGCAAACCGGGCAGATGCGTCATGGATGTCTCCTGGAATTCCGTGGCGGCCGCCCTGGCTGGGCGTGCCGGCTTTCTGAGCGGGGCTCAGCGATCCTTTCTGGCCGCTCTCATGATGATCCATGCGTCGCGGCCGCTCAAGGCGAATTTCACGCCACATTTACGTATACGTCAACATGTTTTTTGAGCCTTGCTCAATTACCTGAGATCCGTCTTGCGGACGTATTCTGCCGTGCTAACATGGATTCCATCGCGCGCGTCGAGCGCTTAAAACTGAACTGGACTCAGATCATGGCCGTGCCGAAGGCCAAATTACCTCCGTCGCGCCGCCAGCCGGCCGGGCGCAAGTCACAACAGCGTGTGAAGGAAATCCTTCAGACAGGGCGTGGCGTTTTCTCCGAGAAGGGCTACGAGCGCGCTACCACGTCTGAAATCGCACAGCGTCTCGGCATTTCCGAGGCCACCGTGTTCAGCTATTTCCGCGGCAAACGCGAACTGTGCGCCCGCGTGATCGGGGACTGGTATGACGAGATCATCGACGCCATCGAATCGGGTCTGCCCCGCGACGGCACGGTGCGCCAGCAGTTCGCATTCATCGTGCGAATGCACCTTCGCCTGATGCTGGTGAACGGCACCGGCCTGTGTTCGCTTGTGCTATCGGAAGGCCGCGCGCGTCAGCACGAACTCAGCGAGGCGCTGGTTGAACTGCAACGCCGTTACACGGCACCGCTCATGCGCGTGCTGGCGCTGGGTCAGGAAACCGGCCAGATCCGGCAGGATATGCCGCTGCGGCTGTTGCGCTCGATGGTGTTCGGGCCCATGGAACATGTGCTATGGGACGCGACGCTGGTCAATCGCCGGATCGATATCGACGCGACCGCCGACCGCCTGATCGACGTGCTATGGTCGGCGCTGCAACCGCCCGACGCATCGCTGGGCGCGCTGCTACAGTTTCGCCATGTGGTGGGCGAGGCAACGCGGCAACTCGAGGCTGCCGAAGCGGCGCACAAGGCGGGGCATCCCGACAAAGCCGCGACCGTGACGCGGCGTACGCGCAAGGAAGCAGGCACGGGTGTGGCCTGAAGGCGGAGACACGCCGTGCGCAGGTTTCGCGCAAAATGCGTATCCTGACTGAAGTCCCGGCGCCGCCTCGCGGCGTGTCCTGATGGAAGGAGCCCGCTTTGACAGATCATCCCAACTCATCCGCAACGTCACAGCCCTCGACCGAAATCGACCCTGATCTCATCGAAGTGGCACGCGAAGTCTTCGACCTCGCACGACGCGGCGACGCTGCCACGCTCGCTGCCGTGATCGAGAAAGGCGTGCCGCCGAATCTTCGCAACGAGAAAGGCGACAGCCTGCTGATGCTCGCGGCGTATCACGGGCACGCCGATGCAGTACGAACGCTTGCGGAACATGGCGCGGATCCCGATCTGCGCAACGACAATGGCCAGACGCCGATTGCGGGGGCCGCGTTTAAAGGATTCAGGAACGTCATTGAAACATTGCTCGCGCATGGCGCGGATGTCGAAGGCGCATCGCCCGATGGCCGCACCGCGCTCATGATCGCCGCGATGTTCAATCGCACGGAAATCGTCGAACTGCTGATCGCGAACGGCGCCAATCCTGAAGCGCGCGATTCGGGCGGCTTTACGTCACTGGATGCCGCAAACAAAATGGGCGCGCCCGATACGCCGGCGATCCTTGCCAAAGCGAAGTCATGAGATCCTGGTAACGTTGGAGGCACCGCCATGCGTGTGCGCTCATCCGTATCGACAAAAAATGATTTGACGCCAGTATTGGCTCGTATATTCTGAAATACAGGTCAGCGTGATTTCCGTGTTGCAGGCCACAACGAGGTGGCCTGCGAACTCGCGAGCCGCGGTTCGCAACCGGATGCACGAATGACCGGCGTCCCGCTTTCTTTAAGCGCTGTTACGTTTGGCGGAGCGAGGCGCTCGATATTTCAACGCTGTCCAGTCGAGTGTAATCGTGAGAGTCCGAGTTCCTTCGGTGAGGTGGAATCGAAGTCAGCATGCGAGCGTTTCTCGCACTGACCGCCCCATCGCCGACGGCAGCCACGGCAGCTTCACGCTTCGCCGTTTTCTGTCCGTCTTCACAATCCTTTCCCGCCGTTCCGTTCGACGTCGCAACGCCATTTCGGCACGCGCATTCATCGCGGTTCGCACCGACGAAGTCGCGTCGCTGCTGCCGTAGCGCCCCCCTCTTTCTAACCATTCGATTCGTTCGTTGGCGTTGGCGTTGGCGCTTGCGTTGTCGCATCGCGCGTTCGCCCGCATTCGGCCGTCTGTAGCCCGCGTCGCTTGCCACGAACCGGATCGAACCGTTTGCCGAACGAACGACACGGGCGGCGTAGTCCGTCCTACATCGTCGCCTCATGCACCACCTGCGGCTTCGCGCGCTCGCGCACGGCTGCGGAATCGTGCCGCGTGTACACGGAGCACCAAAGCGCTCACGCTGCGGACGGTCTTCTTGCAGCGGCATCGGCCACAACAGCGTGGGCAGCAATGAACGCTCAACCGGCCGCGCAGGCAAACAGAGAGAAAATCATGCATGACATCGATGAGTTTCTAAAGAAGCACCACATCACCGAGATCGAAGCGATCATTCCCGATATGGCGGGCATCGCGCGCGGCAAGATCATTCCGCGCAGCAAGTTCGAATCCGGCGAATCGATGCGCCTGCCGCAAGCGGTGATGATCCAGACCGTCACGGGCGAATACCCGGAAGACGGGACCCTGACTGGCGTGACCGATCCCGACATGGTGTGCGTCCCCGATCCCTCGACGATCCGCATCATCCCGTGGGCAGTCGACCCCACCGCGCAGGTGATTCACGACTGCGTCCATTTCGACGGCACTCCGGTTGCCATTTCACCGCGCCGCGTGCTGCGTCGCGTGCTCGAACTTTACAAGGCGAGAGGCTGGAAACCGGTCATCGCACCGGAACTGGAGTTCTATCTGGTCGACATGAACAAGGATCCGGATCTGCCGCTGCAGCCGCCGGTCGGCCGGACCGGCCGTGCGGAAACGGGACGTCAGTCGTATTCGATCGAAGCGGTCAACGAGTTCGATCCGCTCTTCGAAGACATCTACGAGTATTGCGACATCCAGGAACTGGAAGTCGACACGCTGATTCACGAAGTCGGTGCCGCGCAGATGGAAATCAACTTCATGCACGGCGATCCGCTCAAGCTGGCCGACAGCGTGTTTCTGTTCAAGCGTACGGTGCGTGAAGCGGCATTGCGTCACAAGATGTATGCGACGTTCATGGCCAAGCCGATGGAAGGCGAACCGGGATCGGCGATGCACATGCATCAAAGCATCGTCGACGAAGAGAGCGGCCAGAACATCTTCGCCAGCGCTGATGGCAAGCCGACCGCCCTCTTCGACAGCTACATCGCGGGGCTGCAGAAATACACGCCCGCGTTAATGCCGATTTTCGCGCCGTACATCAATTCGTATCGCCGCCTTTCGCGCTTCATGGCCGCACCGATCAACGTGCAGTGGGGTTACGACAATCGTACCGTGGGCTTTCGCATTCCGCATTCGCGGCCTGCCGCGCGGCGTATCGAGAACCGCATTCCAGGCGTCGACTGCAATCCGTATCTTGCGATCGCAGCGACGCTTGCCGCCGGCTACCTCGGGATGACGCAACGCCTGACGCCGACCCGACCGCTGTCGAGCGACGGCTACGCGCTGCCATACCAGCTGCCACGCAACCTTGAAGAAGGGCTCACGCTGATGGGCGCATGCGAGCCGCTGTCGGAAATTCTCGGCGACAAGTTCGTGAAAGCGTTTCTCGCGCTTAAGGAAACCGAGTACGAAGCGTTCTTCCGCGTGATCAGTTCATGGGAACGCAGGCATTTGCTGCTGCACGTCTAGAACGGGGAAAGCAACAATCTGGAGGCAACATGAGTGACAGAACTGAAGACATCGCGTATGTGCAACCCGTAGTGAGCGCACAGGCCGCGCGGCAACGCACCACCGCTGAATACCGTACGCTCGACGCCGCCCATCACATTCATCCGTTCTCGGATATGGGGTCGCTCAATCGCGCCGGCAGCCGCGTGATCGTGAAGGCCAAAGGCGTCTACCTGTGGGACTCCGACGGCAACAGGATCATCGACGGCATGGCGGGCTTGTGGTGCGTGAACGTCGGCTACGGGCGCCGCGAGCTTGCGGATGCGGCATACCGGCAGATGCAGGAACTGCCGTTCTACAACACGTTCTTCAAGACGACGCATCCACCGGTAATCGAACTGTCCGCGTTACTGGCGGAAGTGACGCCCGAGCCGTTTAACCACTTCTTCTACTGCAACAGCGGCTCGGAAGGTAACGACACCGTGCTGCGCATCGTCCATCGATACTGGGCGACGCAAGGCATGAAGCAGAAGAAGTACGTCGTTTCGCGCAAGAACAGCTATCACGGTTCGACCATTGCCGGCGGCACGCTGGGCGGCATGGGTTACATGCACGAACAGATGCCGTCGCAGGTCGGGCACATCGTGCATGTCGACCAGCCTTACTGGTTTGGCGAAGGTGGCGCCATGACGCCCGAAGCGTTCGGTCTGGAACGCGCGCGCCAACTCGAAACGAAGATTCTCGAACTCGGCGCCGACAACGTCGCGGCGTTTATCGGTGAGCCTTTCCAGGGGGCGGGGGGCGTGATCTTTCCGCCGTCCACTTACTGGCCGGAAATCCAGCGCATTTGCCGCCAATACGACATCCTGCTTGTCGCCGACGAGGTAATCGGCGGTTTTGGGCGCACCGGCGAATGGTTCGCGCATCAGCACTTCGGTTTCGAGCCGGACCTGATCACGCTCGCCAAAGGCCTGACAAGCGGCTATGTGCCGATGGGCGCCGTCGGCCTGCATGACCGCGTTGCCAAAGCGATCATCGAAAACGGCGACTTCAATCATGGCCTGACTTACTCGGGTCATCCGGTTGCCGCTGCCGTCGCGGTCGCGAACCTGAAGCTGCTGCGCGACGAAAAGATCATCGAGCGCGTAAAGAACGAAACAGGGCCTTACTTCCAGACGCGTCTGCGCGAAGCATTCGCGAATCACCCGATCGTGGGCGATATTTCGGGTGCGGGTCTCGTGGCCGGCATTCAGCTCGCCCGGCAACCCAAAACGCGCGAGCGCTTCGAAAACGGCGGCGACGTGGGCGCGATTTGCCGTGACTTCTGTTTCAACGGCGGCCTGATCATGCGCGCAACGGGCGACCGGATGCTGCTTTCGCCGCCGCTCGTGATCACCCGGGAAGAAATCGATGAAGTCATCTCGAAGGCAAGGAAAGCCATCGACGCAACCGCACGACAACTGGGTCTTTCGTGACAGCAGTCCAATCAGGCTCCCGCGCATCGGAGTATCTCGTGCGATGCACCGATGACTGGGAACGCAATTTTTTGCATACGCCTTCTACACGCGGGATGTAATCGAGGCACAATCATTACGTGCCTGCACAATGCAGGCTAACGCTTTTGCTGGTGGACCGATGACCACTCAACTCACTTCTGCTATCGCATCAAAATTCGCAACGCTGGCGCTCGATCACCTGACGCGAGAATATCCAAACAAGCTCACCCATTCGCTGGCCGGCCCACAGGATGTGCAAGGGCCGCGCGCACTTCATCCGATTTTCTATGGCAGCTACGACTGGCATTCGTGCGTACACGGTTACTGGCTCGTGCTGAGATTGATCGACCGCTTCCCTGACCTGCCCGAAGCGAAGCACATCATCGCGGTCGTCGACGCGCATTTCACCGCGGCGAACGTCGCGGGCGAGATGGCCTATCTCGATCTGCCGCACAACCGCGGTTTCGAGCGTCCGTATGGCTGGGGCTGGCTGCTTGCACTCGCGGCGCAGCTACACGCGATGAACTTGCCGCAGGCCTCGATCTGGGCCACGACGATCGCGCCGCTCACCCGGGCATTTGTCGAGCGCTTCGAGGAATTTCTGCCGAAATCGACGTATCCGTTGCGTGTCGGCACGCATTTCAACACGGCATTTGCACTTTCGCTTGCGCTCGATTTCGCACGGCAGACAGGCCATCGGCCGCTCGCCGGGCTGATCTCCGACACGTCGAAACGGTGGTATCTGGAAGACGCCGCGTGCCAGGCGTGGGAGCCGTCGGGTGATGAGTTCCTGTCGCCGTCGCTGATGGAGGCCGCATTGATGCGACGCGTGTTGCCCCCGGAGGAATTCGTCGCGTGGTTCACGCGCTTTCTGCCGGAGATTGCCGCGCGCAAGCCCGCGACACTCTTCATACCGGCCACGGTGACAGACCGTACCGACGGAAAGATCGCGCACCTCGATGGCTTGAATCTCAGCCGCGCGTGGTGTCAACGCTCGATCGCGCGGGCACTCCCTTCGGGCGATGCACGCGCCACCGTCCTCCTCGAAGCGGCCGATACCCATCTGGCGGCCGCGCTGAATCACGTCGCAGGCGACTACATGGGCGAACACTGGCTCGCGACGTTCGCGCTACTGGCGCTCGAGGCTTGAGGGGACGCCACGTCCACGTGGACGGTCCCTCCCGGGATCGTCCGGTTCAGCGTGAAATTGCTTCAAGCGCACGGCCCTTCGTGCGCGGGCCCATCAATCCAATCGCCGCCATGACGATCAGCATCGCGCCGGCGATCAGCACGAACACACCGGTCGAACCAAACTGCCGCAACGCAGCTGCGATCAGGAACGCGGTAAAGATCGCGGAGAACCGGCTCCACGAATAGACAAAGCCGACCGCGCGCGCACGGATACTCGTCGGGAACAGCTCGGTCTGGTACGCGTGATAGCTGTACGACATGATGTTGCTTGCGAGCGTCAGGCACACGCCAAGGCCCACCAGCAACAGCGCATTCGACACCTGGCTGAACCACAACCCGCACACCATGATCGCCCCCGCCGTCACCACGATCACACTCTTGCGCTCGAAACGGTCCGCAATCGCCAGCCCGATCACAGGTCCCAGCGGCGCAGCCAGCGCGATGATGCTCGAATACAGCAGACTCGTCGTGATCGTGATGCCCTGTTTGATCAGCAGCGTCGGCACCCAGTTGGCGAAACCATAGAATCCCACCGTCTGGAATACGTTGAAGATCACCATCATCAACGTGCGCGAACGGTACGGCGGCACCCACATATCGCGGAACCGCCCGCGTTCCGGCATCGCAACGACCGGTTCCGGCGGCGGCAAAGGCCGCCCGTATTCGGCCTGTACCCTGGCTTCGAGCGCGGTCATCACACGGTTGGCTTCGTCGAGACGCCCCTGCTGCGCGAGCCATCGCGGGCTCTCGGGCAACGCGCGGCGAATCCACCACACGAAGAGCGCGCCGTGCGCGCCGATCAGCACGACCCAGCGCCAGCCGTCGAGCCCGAAGAAAGCATGCGGCACCAGCAGATACGCGAGAAACGCGACGATCGGTACGGCCGTAAAGCCGACCGCCTGCTCGCAGGCGAACGCCCGGCCGCGAATCTGCCTCGGCACCAGTTCGGCAATGTACGTGCCGATCGTCACGAGTTCGACGCCAATACCCACACCCGCGATGAAACGCCAGACGTTCAACCCGAGCGCCGTCTCCTGGAACGCCATGATGACGTTGGCCACCGTGTACCAGAGAAGCGACCAGGTGAAGATTGCGCGGCGCCCAAAGCGGTCGGCAAGAAAGCCGCAGGCGATCGTGCCGACAAAGAGGCCCGCGAATAGCGCGGCGATAAAACTTGCGACACCGGTCGTGCCAAAGAGGCCGTGCGTCGTGGCGGTCAGCAGGCCGCTCCTGACGAGCCCGGGCGCCACGTAGCCGCTATAAAGCAGATCGTACAGTTCAAAGAAAAAGCCAAGGCTTAGCAGAACGACGAGCTTCCAGATGGAACGCGTCGCGGGCAGCCGGTCCAGACGCGCGGAAATGGTGCCGGCGTCGATGGCGAGGGCGGCGGATTCACCGGAAGCCGCCGCGTGCGCGGCGGCCCGATCCTGTTCAGGGGTTACCATTCTTGTCTCCAGAGTAAGGCCGGTCTTGAGCGGGCTTTTCACTGCGCACGCGTGCGATGAGCGCGTGCACCGCCGGGCACAAGGTTCGGCAGCATTCTAGCGGCGAGCGCCCCCGAACGGTTCGAACATCGTGATTTTCCCCACAAACAGGGCTGCCGCGGCTCAGCCTTCCCTCCCCTCGGACACGACGGACGGTACAGCAGGAAATCGACCACGCCGAAACCGCGCAGACAGTAAAATCGCCCCGAGAGATGAGCACCCAAAGGCGATCGTTTGACTGAGCAACATCAAGGCTTTCTACTGACGCGACACTGGCGCGATACGGCTACCGGCACGGAGGTCGAGTTCTGGCTCGCAACCGATGCGGGCCCGCGTCACATCCGGCTGCGTCCGCAGACATCGGTGGCATTCATCCCCGCTCAGCAGCGCGAGCGCGCCGAAACGGTATTGCGTCGTGAATCGCAGGTCGAGTTGCGTCCGCTGGAGCTCGTCGATTTTCATCATCGCCCCGTATTGGGGATGTATTGCCAGCATTATCGCCAGCTTGGCGCGCTGGAAAAGCGGCTAAGGCACGGCGGTGTCGATGTCTATGAAGCGGACATCTTCCCGCCCGAGCGCTACATGATGGAGCGATTCATCACGGCACCCGTCACGTTTAGCGGCGAGGCGACCGAAAGCGGCATGCTCGTGAACGCCGAGATGAAGCCATCTCCCGCTTATCGCCCGCAACTCAGGCTGGTGTCGCTCGATATCGAAACCAGCGCTCATGGCGACCTGTATTCGATCGCGCTGGAAGGTTGCGGTCAGCGCCAGGTGTATATGCTCGGTCCCGCGAATGGCGACACAAGCATCGTCGACTTTCAGTTCGAATACTGCGAGACCCGGCCGCTGATGCTGGAAAAGCTCAATGAATGGTTCGCCGTTCACGATCCCGATGCGATCATCGGCTGGAACCTCGTCCAGTTCGATCTGCGCATATTGCACGAGCACGCCGAACGTTATCGCGTTCCGCTCAGACTCGGGCGCGGCGCAAGCGTCATGGAATGGCGCGAGCACGGTCATCAGAAGAACCATTTCTTCGCGGGTGCCGCCGGACGCCTGATCATCGACGGCATCGAGGCGCTCAAGTCGGCGACATGGAGCTTTCCTTCGTTCAGCCTTGAATACGTCGCGCAATCCGTGCTCGGCGAAGGCAAATCCATCGACAATCCGTATCAGCGCATGGAGGAAATCCAGCGGCGCTTTGACGAAGACAAACCGGCGCTCGCGAAGTACAACCTCAAGGATTGCGAGCTGGTCACGCGCATTTTCGCCAGAACGGAACTGCTGACGTTCCTGCTCGAACGCGCCACCGTCACCGGGCTTGCCGCGGATCGTAGCGGCGGATCCGTCGCGGCGTTCACGCATCTCTACATGCCGCGGATGCATCGCATGGGTTTCGTCGCGCCCAACCCGGGCGACGTGGCCGGGCAAGCGAGCCCGGGCGGGCTCGTCATGGATTCGCGCCCGGGCCTCTACGATTCCGTGCTCGTGCTGGATTACAAGAGCCTTTATCCATCGATCATCCGCACGTTTCTGATCGATCCGGTCGGGCTGGTCGAGGGCATGCAACACCCCGATGACAGCGATTCCGTGCCGGGTTTCCTGGGCGCCCGCTTTTCTCGCAGCAAGCACTGTCTGCCGTCCATCGTCAGTCAGGTCTGGGAAGGACGCGAAGCGGCGAGACGCGAGCAGAACAAGCCGCTCTCTCAGGCGCTGAAAATCATCATGAACGCGTTCTATGGCGTGCTGGGATCGACGGGGTGCCGCTTCTTCGATCCGCGTCTTGCGTCGTCGATTACGATGCGCGGGCACGAAATCATGCGCAAAACGCGTGAGCTGATCGAGGCAGAGGGTTACGAAGTCATCTACGGCGATACCGATTCGATGTTCGTGTGGCTCAGGCACGCCCACTCCGAGGACGAAGCCGCGCAGGTCGGTCGCACACTGGTCACGCACATTACGCAGTGGTGGCAACAACACGTCGCGGCGCGCTTTGGACTCGAAAGCGCGCTTGAACTCCAGTTCGAACGGCACTATCGCCGCTTTTTCATGCCTACGGTTCGCGGCGCGGAGGAAGGCAGCAAGAAGCGCTATGCGGGTTTGACGGTGCTGCCGGACGGCTCCGAAGACGTCATCTATAAAGGGCTCGAAACGGTGCGCACC
>CALFSF010000446.1 GCA_937917025.1 uncultured Paraburkholderia sp. | reverse complement strand
TCATCGCGCGGCCCAGCAAAATCGTTCCCCAACTGCTGCCCGACAGGCCGACCACGGCATACCGGTTGAACAATCCGTCCGACACGCCGGTTCCGGCCGTAAACATGTTTTCGAGGTTGAACACCGCATGCAGCCCCGCGCCGAGATCCTCGTCGCCCTTCAGGCCCCACATGCTGATACCCCACTGGTTACTGCCGAAGCGCAGCGCATCGTTCGACTGCCCGTTCGCCGTCGCCACATGGTCGACATAGTCGACGCCCGCCACCACACGCCCGTACAACGTAACGGACTGCGCGTGCGCTCCGCTGATCGAGAACCCCACGGCCGCGGCCATCAACATCCTCTTCGACGCAATCAATTAGATCTCCAATGTTCCTGATATGAATGAATCCGGCCTGAACCGTCTGGATGCCGGCCGCACGTCGACCGGTCCCTTGAACAGGACTGTATGATTCATTCAAATGTTCGAACATTCGTGAAAACCCGTGAGCTATGATAGGATCGCGAAAAGCGACGCCCTTTCCTTGCGTCTTTCGTGTGTCTGTTCATTGCGAACACTTACCCGCCCTCGTTGCCATGACCGTTATCCAGGACGACGCCGTCGAAGCCGCCTTCGCGACCACCCAGCCGCGCCATGTCGATCTCGCGCGCACGCTGATGCAGGACATCCGCAATGGCAAGCCGCCTGTCGGCGAGCTCCTGCCAACCGAAGCGGAGCTGTGCGAGACATGGAATCTGAGCCGGTATGCGGTTCGCCAGGCGGTGCAAAAGCTGTGCAACCTCGGGATGATCAGCCGCCAGGCGGGCGTCGGCACGCGGGTCATCGCGGACCGCCCGCAGACGCGTTACGTGCAGTCGATGGATACGCTGGGCGATCTCGTCCGGTATGCGCAGGGCACGACGCTTCAGGTGTCCGCGCGCAGGACGATCCAGGCCGACGACGCGCACGCGGCGCTGCTACCCGGCTCGCCTCGCGCGAAGTGGCTGCATATCGCCGGCGTGCGGCACGGCGGGAGCGCCGCAACCGAGCCGATCGCACTGGTCGACATCTACGTCGATAAAGCCTTCGGCCAGCTGCCGGGGCTGACGAAGACGCTCGACACACCGGTCTATACGATGGTCGAAGAGCAGTACGGCATCAGGATGACGCGGGTCGAGCAGGAAGTTCAGGGCTGGCTGATCGAAGGAGAACAGGCGCGGACGTTGCAGGTGAAGTCCGGGTCGGCGGGGTTGCGCATCATCCGGACTTACTTTGTCCGCGACAAGGCGATTGTGGTCACGACCGGCATCCATCCGGCCAGCCGCTTCAGCTATTCGACGACGTTTCAGCTGGCGCAGACTGCGGGATAGCGATAGCGGACATCCTCTTCCAGCGAGACCGATCGTTGCCGGCCCGGGTATCGGACGGCCGCTACCCGCGGACAACGCCCGGGTGCACCAATGTTATGATCGGAAACACCTTGCGTCTTCGCGCGCGCTTTCTGCATCGTTACATGGATACCCATACCCTCAAGCCGGCCGAATCGCCCACGTCCGATCTCGGACGCCGCGTCCGTGCCGCGCGGGTCGCACACGACCTGACGCTGGAGAACGCGAGCCGCCGGTGCGGTGTCTCGCGCTCGACGCTCTCGAAGATCGAAAACGGCCTGATGTCGCCGACGTTCGACGTGCTGCAGAAAATCGTCAACGGTCTGAAGATCGATCTGGGCGAACTGTTCGGCTCCACGCCGAAAGTCAGCGCGAGTGGGCGGCGCGCACTCACGCGCAAGGATGCGGGGCAACGCCACGCGTATCGCGGCTATCAGATGGAACTGCTCGCCACCGATCTCGCGCACAAGGCGATGCTGCCTTTTCGTATCCGCATTTCCGCGCACACGCTGGACGCGTTCGACGACTGGGGTCGTCACGAAGGCGAGGAATTCCTGTATGTGATC
Organism: uncultured Paraburkholderia sp.; assembly: GCA_937917025.1. Taxonomy (GTDB): domain Bacteria; phylum Pseudomonadota; class Gammaproteobacteria; order Burkholderiales; family Burkholderiaceae; genus Paraburkholderia. Next base: position 17,418 of record CALFSF010000446.1, on the reverse strand, counting down.
AGCGGCAGCGTGTGTCTCTATTCCGAGCTGTATGCGCCAACGCATCTGAACGCCGGCGACAGTCTTTACTTCGACAGCCGCACGGGACACGCAGCGGTGTCCACCAGCGAGGAAGACGCCGAAGTGCTATGGATGGCAACGGGCTCGGACGTCCCGCAACCGCCCATCGAAGCCGCGGCAAAGAAATAAGCCGACGTGCCTCAAGCTAACCCTTAGGCACACCAGGGCCCCCCTGGCGTGCTTCGGCAAGCGCCTTGAGATTGCCCTCACCAAAACCGTGATGGCCACGTCGCTGGACGATTTCAAAGAAAATCTCGCCCGGGTTGCGCCTGATAAACGTCTGAAAGAAGAGCAGCGGCACACCATCGGCACCGATCTCGCCATCCACGAGAATGCGGCCGCGCCGCAACCGCTCGATATCCAGTCCGTGCCCAGGAAGCCGCGCGTCGATCTGCGCGTAGTAGCGTGGCGGCGGCTCGACGAACGCCAGACCATTCGCGCTCAGCGCCTCGACGCACCTGAAAATATCGTCGGTGGCGAGCGCGATGTGCTGCACGCCCTCGCCCGGATGATCGGGCAGATAGTCGTGCATCAGGTTCGTACGCGGCGTGCCTTCCTCATAAAGCGGAATGCGGATCGCGCCGCACGGCGACACCATCACGCGCGAATCCGCCGAAACGTGCCAGTTCGCGTGCAACTCGTGAATCTCGCGGAAATTGAGCAACCCGCGATAAAAGTCGAGCCATTCCTGCATGCGGCCCGCGCCGACGGTCTGCGTCAGATGGTCGACCGCGAGGAGCCCGGTTCCCGCGTGGCTCAGATCGGCGTGCGCGGTGTCGACGTCGATCGGACGAAAGTCGATATCGAAGATCGAGATATCGCCGACGCCGCCCTGCTGGCCGCCGCGTCCACGCCAGCGGTCGACGAAATAGATGTGCGAATCGCCGATCCCCTGAATGGCGGGAATCCGCAGTTCGTTGCTACCGATATTCTCGCCTTCGAATTCCCACGCACCGAACTCGATCGCGCGATCGAACGCCTGCTGCGCGTTCGCCACGCGAATGCCGATCGCGCACACGCCCGTGCCGTATTCCTCCGCGTAGCGCGAGGCGAACGAATCCGGCTCGGCGTTCAGCAGGAAATTCATCTCGCCCTGCCGGAACAGCGTCACATCCTTGCTGACATGGCGGGCAATCGCCTTGAAGCCGAGCTGTGTGAACGTGCGGCCAAGCGCGTGCGGATCGCGCGCGGCAAACTCCACGAACTCGAGGCCGGCCGTGCCGAGCGGATTGTGTTCGACGTCGGCGATGGCGCCGAGGGCAGCGGTCGGACTGGGCAGATCGCTGGACATGGTTTTCTCCTTGACTGATGCGGTAACGCCTGACGCGCGTGCGCGCCGATGACCCATCGCGCCCGGCGCCTTGTGAACCGTGTTTGTACACCGTCCGCGTGATCTCCCGCAACCCGCATTTTGTACCGGACGGTTCATGTCCGTCCAGATTCGCTAACGCAGCGCCGCAGCGGCGATCAACGCGCCGGGCCGCGGCGTTTGCGCGCCTGCGGCTTCACGGCGACGGATGCGATGCGCTCTCGCGTGACGGCGCGAACGGCATCGATCAGCGCGCGCGCGACCGGCGAAGGCTGCGTATCCGTGCGCAGGATCAGCCCGACCGGCTCTTCCGTTCCCGCGAATGGCAACGCGAGGCGCACCAGCTCGCCGCGCGACAGATCGTATTCGACAGCGCTGACGGGCACGAACCAGACCGCGTCGTTCTCGAGCGCCAACGCGCGTCCGATGGATACCGACAGCATCTCCACAAACGATTTTAGCGGCGGCGCGCCCCACGCCGCGAGCAGGCTTTCCGCCGATTGCCGGATCAGCGTGCCGTATTGCGGCAACACGACAGGAAAGCCGTCGAGCAGCGCAGCCGGGGGGGCCGTGCGCGTCGCGAGCGGATGCCCGGCGCGCACCACCGCGACGAGCGGCTCACGATACAGCTGCTCGAAGCTCAGGCCGACCATCCGCTCCGGATCGGCGAGGCGCCCGACCGCGCATTCGATCGCGCCCGCCTTCAGCCGCGCGAGCAGATCCGCGTTCGATGCCGTCATGAGCCTGACCACGACCTGCGGCCACTGCGTCGCAAAGCGCCTTAGAACCGGCGGCACGAGCGCGTTTGCAACGGTCGGAAGAATACCGACGTCGAGCGTCGCGGGCGCCGTGCCCTCCTCGCGCGCCAGCAGATCGACACCCTGGCGCAGCGCGCTCACGCACGCGCTCGCGTGCGGCATGAAAAGCTGCCCTTCGCGCGTGGGCACCGCGCCGTGCCGGCCGCGCTCGAAGAGCCGCACGCCGAGAATCGATTCCAGTTCGGCGACCGTCTTCGAGACGGCGGGCTGCGTTATCGACAGGCTCTCCGCGGCCTTCTGCACGCCGCCGAACTGCGCGACGGCAAGAAAGCACTGGAGATGACGGAATTTGACGCGGCTGTCCGCGAGACTGCGTTGCATAACGACAGGTTATACGAAAGACAAGAAAACGTCATTTTGCATAACCGCTCAGGTTAGATAAAGTCGCATACATCCCCAGCCATTAAATCAACATCAGGAGACACCGGATGGACGAGTCCCTCCTTTTAACGCCGCGCGACTTCGCGTCTCACCCGGCGTACGTTTACCCCGGTTATGGATCTTCCGTGAAGCGTGGGCCGACCCGCCCGCTGATTCCGCTGAAGGAACGGCTGCGCGACCAGCACGTGCCCGTCTACGGCGCCGAGGCGCTTGACGCACTCGACAACGACCTCACCCGCAATGCAGCAAAAAACGGTGCGCCGCTTGGCGAGCGCATCATCGTGACGGGCCGCGTGCTCGACGAAGGCGGCCGGCCGGTGCGCAACACGCTGGTCGAAGTGTGGCAGGCGAACGCCGCGGGCCGCTACGTGCACAAGACGGACCAGCACGACGCGCCGCTCGATCCGAACTTTCTCGGCGCGGGCCGCTGCCTGACGGACAACGACGGCCGTTATCGTTTCATGACGATCAAACCGGGCGCGTATCCGTGGGGCAACCATCCGAACGCGTGGCGCCCGAATCACATTCATTTCTCGCTCTTTGGCGACCACTTCGGTTCGCGCCTCGTGACGCAGATGTATTTCCCCGGCGACCCGTTGCTGGCGTTCGATCCGATTTTCCAGGGCACGCCGGAGCAGGCACGCGAGCGGCTGATTTCGCGCTTCTCGCTGGACGTTACTGAAGAAGGCTTCGCGCTGGGTTACGAGTTCGATATCGTGCTGCGCGGCCGCGACGAAACCCCGATGGAGCGTTGATCATGACTCTCAAACAGACGCCTTCACAAACGGTCGGCCCGTACTTCGCTTACGGCCTGTGCCCGGAGCAATACAACTTCGATCTGAAGAGCCTGTTCACGACAGCGCTCGTGGACCACGAAACGCCGGGCGAGCACATCACGATCGTAGGCCAGGTATTCGACGGCGACGGCAAGGTAATCGGCGACGCGATGATTGAAATGTCGCAACTGGATGCCGCCGGCAACTACCCGAAAGCGCAGGCCGATATCGACCGCACGGGCTTTCGCGGCTTCGCGCGGGTGGGTACGGGAACGGACCCGGAGAAGCGCTTTGTCGTGCAGACGGTGAAGCCGGGCGCGGCGGGCGCCGATGACGCTCCGCATGTGAACGTGATCGTGCTGATGCGCGGCATGCTGCTGCATACGTTCACCCGCCTCTATTTCGAAGACGAAGCGGAAGCGAACAAAAAGGACGCCGTACTGGCAGCGGTACCTGCGGACCGTCGGCATACGTTGATCGCCCGACGGGAGGCAGGTACGGGCAGCACCGTGTACCGCTTTGACATCCACATGCAGGGCGAGAACGAGACGGTGTTCTTCGATCTGTGATGAACGTTGCGGCGAGCGGCCAGTAAAAGGCCGCTAAAACGCATTCACGAAAGTTTCACACGCGCGCAGCAGAATGCAGGTGCGAAAACTTCGCGAAACTCCAACATAACCTTTAGCCCGCCGCGAGCGGGCTTTTTTTCGGGTCTTCGTGGTGAACGCGCGTTAGCGGTTAATCAGACCGTGATGCCCGGGGCCCCGCACACGCGCGGCGATATGCGTGTCGATGAGGCGGTCTCTCCAGTTAATCGCGCACTGACGGCGCGTTTAATTCAGCACCTGAAATGATCGATATTCTGTCCGGCGTGAATGGCGCGCGTCAGCCACTCCGGCCTGTCGCCTTCACCGTCCCAGGTATTTCCGTACGCATCGCGATACTTCGGCGCCTTTAACGCGGCTGCGTCGGCTTCGATGGCCGCCGCGAGATCCGTCATTGTGATGCCGTACTCTTCCATGCGGCGGCGTATCCACACGATCAATCGATCGCGCGCTTCTCCGTCGGCGTCGAACATCCGCTGTTCCTCCCGCTCCATCATGATGCACCGCTTTCCTGGCAGAAAAGGCGTGCGCTTAAAAGACAAAGGCCTCGCAATTGCCAGCGAAGCCTTTTGTTGGTGTTGACGCGGCCCCGGTGAATTCGATTCACGCGGCTTTTCCGGTGAAACCGGGTTCCGGAACGTCCGAAAACGATAGTGGGCCAGTCAGCATGTCAGAAAATCCGGTCGGCATGGCGGAACCGGATGACCCCAGCACTGCAATTGTAAAGCAACGCGCAGCGGGCCGGCGTTTCCCGCGCCACTATCGTTCCGGCGCGCGCCGCGCGGCGAGCTTTCGTTCGACGTAACCGCGGATCGCGCGCGCCATCTGCGCATATCGATACCCCGGCACCGCGAACAGCGTGAGCGCGCCCAGCGCCAGCAGCCCGCAAAACACAAACGTGCCGCGATAACCGAACGTTCCGACGAGCAGCCCCGACAATACGCCCGACAAAATCGACCCCAGCCGCGCCGCATTGAAGAACAGCGCGGTCGCCTTGCCCGGCGTCGCGGGCATCAGATCCTGCACGTACGTCATGCCAAGACACGACGTGACGGCGACGACAAACGCGTTGAGCAACTGCATCGGGATCAGCACGTTCACGTTGCCCGCGAGCGCCATCGCGACGAAATACACCGCGTGCACCGCCGCGCACGCGGCCAGCCAGTTCGGCTTGTGCAACGTGGACGAACGGGCGCCGAGCGCGAGCATCATCGGAATTTCGCTCAGCGCGCCGAGCCCGAGCATGATCGACACATCGAGCCGCGAGCCGTTCAGACCATGCACGATATAGAGCGGCAGCACGATCATGGTCGCGTTCGCGGCGAGCCCGATGAGCGTCAGCGCGACGACCGCGCGCCAGATTTCGTTCGCCGAGGCGGCGGCTATTCCGGCTTCGGGGGCGTCGTCGGCGGGCGCCTTCAGCGGCGGCACGGTAATCGACGAGGCCGGCTCGGACGCCGTATCCGCGACCGTATGATCGCCGAGATGTCCGGTGGGCTCCTTCGTGCGCGAGACGATCGCCGCACAGGCCGCGAAGCTCGCGGCGGCGAACAGGAAAAGTCCGTAAAAGCCGGTGCCCGCCAGCACGAGCGCGCCCACGGCCGGCCCGAATACCCAGGCGGCCGACAGGATCGTTCGTAACGAGGCGCTCGCGAACGCGCGCCCCGCGTCGTCGGCGACAGGCAGCGCGGCGCGGCTGAACGAGAACACCAGCGAAATCGCCGAGCTGCCCGCGCCGATAAAGACGATGCCCACCACCAGCAGCAGCCGGTAGTCGCGCACCACGCACAGGCACAGGTAACCGAGCGTCGCCGCGGCGAGCGAGGCCAGCAAAAGCGGCCGGTGGCGCCCGCTTGCGTCGCTCCAGCGGCCCGCGAGCGTGCTTGCCAGCACGCCGCTTGCCGCGATCAGCGTCATGAAAAGACCAAGGCGAAGCGGCGTCATGCCGGCACGTTCGATACCGAACAGCGACAGATACGGGGCGGTAAACGACATCGCCACGCCGAGCATCAAGGTTGCGCCCGCAAGCGGTTTGAAACCGGGGATGCGCAACAGATCAAAAAAACGTGAGGTCTTCAGCACGGCGCGAAAGTCAGATGAAGGCACTGCAAAGGGCCCGGCATGGGCAGAACGCTGGCGACGGCCGCCTGCAACACAGCTTCGGCGCGATCGCCACGGCACGGCGGCCGCGCTCGATGACGAAGCATTATCGGGGTACCGGTCCGATCGGTAAACCTGTAGTCAAGGTTCCCAACATACGCGGTTGCGCGATGAATACATGTCGCGTCGAAGCGTCAGCGGGCTTGCGCGGCTGCAGGCAGGCAACGGGCGGGTGGTTCATAATCGCGTGGGACGTTGCAGGCATCCCGGATGGCGGCCGACTGGCATGGATTCTGCGGCGCGGCCTGGATCATCGAACTTCAACCGGACTCACCATCATGCCAACATCATCTGTCAGCCGCCGCGCTGCGTTCCGGCGCAGCGTGAATGAACGCCGGGGCCTGCTCGTACCCGGCGCGTTCAATGCGATGAGCGCACGCATCATCGAGGACGCCGGCTTCGAGGCGCTCTACCTCACGGGCGCGGGCGTCACGAACATGTCGCTCGGCCTGCCCGATCTGGGCTTCGTCGGACTGAACGAGATCGCCGAACACACGGCGCGGGTGCGCGACGCAGTCGAATTGCCGCTGATCGTCGATGCCGATACGGGCTTCGGCAATGCGCTGAACGTGCGGCACACGGTGCGCACGCTGGAGCGCAGCGGCGCCGATGCGATCCAGTTCGAGGATCAGGTGATGCCGAAGAAATGCGGCCACTTCGCCGGCAAGGAAGTCGTCTCGACGGGCGAGATGACCGGCAAGATCCGCGCGGCAGTCGATGCGCGCGAGGACGGCAACCTGCAGATCATCGCCCGCACGGACGCAGCCGCGGTGGAGGGTATCGAGGCGGCGATCGAACGCGGTCACCGTTTTATCGAGGCCGGTGCGGACATCCTCTTTATCGAAGCCACCGAATCGCTCGCCGACATCGAACGCCTGCCGGGTCTCTTCGCCAATACGCCGCAGCTCGTCAACATCGTGATCGGCGGCAAGACACCCGTGCAGTCGCGCGACGTGCTCGGCAAGCTCGGCTACGGCATCGTGCTCTACGCGAATGCCGCGCTTCAGGGCGCGGTGCTCGGCATGCAGCGCGCGCTCGGCGCGCTCAGGGAAAACGGCCGGCTCGATGAGGATCCTTCGCTCGTCGTGCCGTTCAACGAGCGCCAGCGGCTCGTCAACAAACCGCTCTACGATCAGCTCGACAAACAGTACGCCGACGACAGCAAATAACACACACCGCACGACATGACCCACACTGCCCCACCCGCCTCACCGGTTTCGCACATTGGCTGGTTGCCGTATATCGTCGCGGCGACGTTCTTCATGGAGTACCTCGACACGACGGTGATCGCCACGGCGCTGCCGCAGATGGCGCACTCGTTCGGCGTCGGGCCGAACAGCCTGAGCCTCGGCATGACGGCTTACATGCTCGCGCTCGCGATCTTCATTCCCGCGAGCGGCTGGGTGGCGGACCGGTGCGGTTCGCGCACCGTGTTCTTCAGCGCGATCGTCGTGTTCACGCTGGCCTCGGTGCTGTGCGGGGTGTCGCAAAACGTGGTGGAGTTCACCGCGGCGCGCGTGTTGCAGGGTATCGGCGGCGCGATGATGGTGCCGGTCGGCCGGCTGATCGTCGTGCGCAGCACCGAGAAAAGCCGCCTCATGCAGGCGATTTCGACGATCACGTGGCCCGCGATCGTCGCGCCCGTGGTCGGGCCGCCGATCGGCGGCTTCATCACGACTTACGCGTCGTGGCGCTGGATCTTTCTGCTCAACGTGCCGTTCGGTCTTGCCGTGCTGGCCGCCGTGGTCGCGCTCGTGCCGAACCTGCGTGGCGGCGAACGGCGTCCGCTGGACGTCGTCGGACTCGTGCTGAGCGGCACCGCGCTCACCGCGATCCTGTATGGCGCCGAGCTCGCGAGCCAGCCCGGCGACAACGCGTGGCAAGCCGCCGGGCTTGTCGTCGCGGGAGTCGTGGTGGGATGGATCGCATTCCGGCACGCGCGCAATCATCCGCATCCGCTCATCGACGTGTCGACGCTGAAAATTCCGACGTTCTCCGTGACGATCGTGACCGGTTCGCTCACGCGTATCGGCATCGGCGCGGTGCCCTATCTGATGCCGCTGCTGTTCCAGATCGGCTTTGGGCTCTCCGCGTTCAAATCCGGGCTGCTGCTGCTCGTAAGCGCACTCGGCAATCTCACCATGAAGGCGCTCACGACGCGCATCCTGCGACGCTTCGGCTTTCGCTACGTGTCGATTGTCGACGTTGCGCTGGCGGGTCTTTTCATCGTCGCGATCGGCCTGCTCACGCCCGCGACGCCGCTCGCCCTGGTGCTGATCGTCATATTTGTCTATGGCGTCGGGCGTTCGATGCAGTTTTCGCTGCTCGCGACGCTCGCCTATGCCGACGTGCCGCAACCGCAGATGAACGCGGCGAGCACGCTCTGGAGCGCGGCCGCGCAGATGACCATCGGTCTTGGCATCGCGTTTGGCGCGGTGTCGTTACGGGTCGGTGCGTTGCTGAACGGCGAAGCGAGCGGGCATGCGTTCACGCTCGACGACTTCCGGCTCGCCTTCCTGTTTGCCGGTGTGGTGACGCTCGTTTCCGTCATCGGCTATATGCGCATGGCGCACAATGCGGGCCAGAGCGTCGGTGGCGGCGCGCTCCGGCAAAACGCGTCATGACCGGGTGATTCGCGGTGTTATCCGGCGCGCCGCGGATGAGTCAGTTCGTGCTCTTCGCAGCGGAAGCAGTTGAAGGCACCGTTCCGTCGGCCGTCAACTGCGCGTACACATCATGCGCCAGTTCAAGCAGCGTCTTGCGGTCGATCCCGCCCGACACCGCATAGCCGAAGTCGCCATCAATCCAGTAGAACACGTTCACCGACCCATCCTGATAGAGCTTGAACGCGGTCGTATCGGCGCTCACCTTGCGGTGCGAAATGCACAGCGTGATGCGCTCGCCTCTCGCGTCGTGATACATGAACTGCGCGACCGGGCCATCGGCGCCCGGCAGCAGACGTCCGCCCATCAGCTCGAAGCCGGTTCGCGTGAGAACCGGCGGACGCACGTTCGTGCCGATCCGGTTCGACAGCCACGTCACCAGTTCCTGTTCGCGGTCGGCGCCCAGTTCCACCGGCCGCGTCACTTCGGGCGCGTACAGCACATGCGCGATCGCCGACTGCCGCGCGAACGATTCCGCGCCCTCGGCACTGACACGATGCTCGAACGCATTGCCCGCTTCGCCGGTCACGACAGTGGCGACCTGCCGGCCCATATTCGTCCCCACGCCCATGCCCATGCCGATACCGACGCCAAGCATCAGCGCAGCGGCCATGCCGGCGAACCGCGGCCAGCTCAGCGCGTCGCGCCAGCGCCGCTTCACTGCCAGTTGCAGTCGCGCCGGCACGGGCTCGCTGAGCACGCGGTCATAGCGCTCATGAAACATGTTGTTCAGCGAGAAATAGTCGCTGACGCGCGCGGCCAGTTCGTCGTCCGTTTCGAGCAACCGGTCGATTTCCTCGCGGCGATGTGCGGCGAGCGATCCGTCGACGTAGCCGTGCAGCTCTTCTTCGCTGATCTGACGTGGATCGTTCATCGCACCACCTTCAATTTCGCACCCGGCTGCCTGCCCGACATCAGCGCACGCAACCGCTCACGTCCGCGCGAAAGGCGCGACATCACGGTGCCGATCGGCACGCCGAGCGCCAGCGCCACGTCGGCGTAGCTCATTTCTTCGAGGCCCACCAGCAGCACGACTTAGCGCTGATCGTCCAGCAGGCGCTGCAACGCGAAGTCGAGATCGCGCACTTCCAGCGACTGCGACTGGTTGGCCTGCACCGCGAATTCGCCTTGCGGCAGCGCGTCATCGTCGACCGACACATGGACCGCTCGCGCGCCCGCCTTGCGAACCTGGTTGACGAACACGTTGTGCATGATCGTGAAAAGCCACGCGCGCAGGTCGGAGTCGGGCCGGAATTGCCCCGCGTTGCGCAGCGCGCGCTCCAGCGTGTCCTGCACCAGATCGTCGGCCAGCTCGCGATTGTTGATCAGCGCGCGTGCGTAACGACGCAGCCGCGGCACCTGATCCATCAAACCATCGCGGACGTTCATCGCGTTTCCTTTTCCTTTCAGTCCCGGCGCTGCGGGCTCGAACGCAAGCTCCCCACGGAGAAAACAGCGTGTTCAGCGCTTTATTCCCGTGCAACGCGCTTTTTCTTCCAGACACCGTGCGCGCTTCATCGCGACGCCAGCAGATCGGCGGCGCGCATCAGGCCATGCGTGCGGGCGCCGCCTGCGAGCGCGTATCGCCGGTGCCCGGTACTCCACTCCAGCACGCGGTTTTTACCCACGCGGCGCGCCTGCCACTGCGGTTGCGCGGCCGCGGTCATATCGTGCACCGAAAGCAGTACCGCCCGCTCGCCCGCTGCATTGCAATAGACAAAGCCACGCGCCCTGGCAAACGCGCCAACCGGTAACGTTGTGACCGCAACCGGCCGGAAACCGGCACGGGAAAGATCGGGCGCCGCGCTCAGTGACGGCGCGTCGCCCCCGCCGTCGACCGGCGAATGCGTGACGTTTGCCTGTTCGAGCGCCATGATCGCAGCCGCCTCCAGTGCCGCGCCCGGCACGCGCATCGCGCACAGCACACCGGTTGCGGCGACGCCGGCCAGAAGCACGACCATCGCGATCCGGCGGGCGTATTGCCGCAACCAGCCGCCAGACGAAGCCCGATACAGCGCGAACTTGACGCGCTGCGAACGACCGCCTTCGTCAGCCTCCTGAAAGGTCGAATGCATGCGCCAGTTGAGCTTTCCGTAAAACGCGACGCGGCGTGCTTCGTCCGGCCGCTCCTCCAGATAGCGCTGGATCTGCGCAGCGCGATCGGGCGCGAGCAGGCCGTCGACGAACGCCTGAATGTCGGCTTCGGACACGACAGCGTCGGAGGAGTGTTCAACGGGATGCATAGGGGTTACGAATGGCGCATGGAGACTTCAGCCCACGAACACGTGCTGGCGCCGTTTTATTCCGTCGGCTGGCGGTTTTTCTGCCAGCCGACGGCACGCTGGAAATCGTCGCGACCCGCTCCGCCTGTTTTTAATCCACAGCGTTTTCCCGCGTTTCCAGCACGTCCTTCGCGGCGAGCGCAGCGTTGATCGCACGGGGAAATCCGGCATACACGGCGATCTGCGTGATCACTTCGACGAGCTGTTCGCGCGTTCCGCCCACGTTGAGCAGGCCGTGCATGTGGACCTTCAGTTGCGGCGTCGCCGAACCGGTTGCCGCGAGCGCCGCGACGGTCGCGAGTTCGCGCGACAGCAGATCGAGACCCGGCCGCGTATAGATGTCGCCGAATCCGAACTCGATGATGAAACGCCCCAGATCAGGCGCGATATCGCGCAGCGAATCGATCACGTGTTCCCCTGCCGCACCGTCGATTTCCCGCAGGCGCGCGAGACCGTCGTCGTAACGCGACGTGCGTGGCGCGGCTCGCGTAGCGCCCGCGACGATGCCCTTTTCGCCGAACACCGCCTTTGCCGCGAACACGCCGTTAAGCGCTGCGGGAAAACCCGCATAAACGGCGAGATGCGTCATCAGTTCGACGATTTCTTCTGGCGAGCCGCCCGCGTTCAACGCGCCTGCAATGTGGAATTTCAGTTGCGGTTCCGCACCGCCCATCGATGCGAGCGCCGCGACCGTTACGAGCTGGCGCTGACGCAAATCGAGGCCCGGTCGCGAATAGACCTGGCCATACGCGAAACTGATTGTCAGATCGGCGAGATCGGGGGCGATGTCTCCGAGCGCATCGACAATCGAAGGATGCGATGTCCCTCCGATTATCGCGAGATAGTGCAGACCAACAGCCGTCGTGGAAAGTGCCTGGTTCATGATGTCCTCAAGGGGATGGGCCAAACGTGATTGCCGGCCCGTTGAACACACGATATCGGCCCCGTTTCCATCGCGCCAATTCATTCGGCGTGATACCTTTGGCGTATCAGAACGGGTAACGGAAACCACGAATGCAGACACGCGTCGAACTCTGGCAGCTGCAATACTTTGTCGCCGTCGCGGAGGAGTTGAGCTTTCGCCGTGCGGCGGAGCGTCTTTCGATCACGCAGCCGCCGCTCACGCGGCAGATTCAGGCGCTGGAGGAAACGGTCGGTGCGCGGCTGTTCGAGCGCGACCGCAGCGGCGTGGCGCTGACGGCAACGGGCACGCATCTGCTAAAGGAAGCGCGCAAGCTGCTGGGCGACGCCGACGCGATGCTCACCCGCGTGCGGCAGCGCGCGGGTGAGCGGCTTGAACTCAGGCTCGGCATCACGACCGTGCTCGATCCGGCGCTCTTCACGTGGCTCGAAGCCGCGCTGAAGGGCCGCGATCCCGCGTTGCAACTGAGGCAAAAGCGCCAGTACTCGAGGCAGTCGGTGGCGGACCTGCGACGCGGCGCACTGGACGCGGCCCTGATCGGCCTGCCTTCCGAAGTCGCGGACCTGAAGGTGCAGCGTCTTTTCGTCGATCCACTCGTGGCGGCGTTGCCGCGTGGGCACGCGCTGGCCCGGAAAAAGCGCATTTCGCTCCTCGACCTTTCCGCCGACACGCTCTTCTGGCCGCAGCGGCGCGCCAACCCCGCGTGGTTCGATCACTACGAGAAGCTCTTCAAGGCGTGGCGATTCGATCCTCCGCGCGCGACGGAACCCGCCGATCATCATGTGCTACTCGGGTTGGTCGCTGCGGGCGAGGGTGTCGCGTTGATTCCGGCGTCGCTCAAATCGATGGCGCGCGAAGGTGTCGTGTATTGCGAGCTGAAAGAGCAGGCGGATCTGCGCGTCGAGGTCGCGCTCGCGACGCTGCCGGATGCGGCGAATCCGGCGCTGTCGTTATTGACGACGGTCTTGCGTGCGCGTTATGGCCTGGCAAAGCCGGCTTCCGGCAAACGCTGATCTCAAAGCACCAGCCGCGTCGCAAGAAAGTCGAGGAATGCACGCGTTCGTCCGGACATCGCCGCGCTCTGATAAAACACCGCGCTTACCGGCTGACGCACGTCGACGAGCACGTCGTCGAGTATCGTTCGCAACCTGCCCTCGCGCACATCCGCGGCGGTCATGAATTCGGCCAGACACGCAATGCCGCCGCCCGCAACCGCCAGTTGCCGGATCGTCTCGCCACTGGACGCACCGATTGCCGGTTCGATCCTGATGAAGCTGCGGCCCGCTTCCTGAAGCGGCCAGTCGTTCAGGCTTTCCGGCGCGGTAAAGCCGATCAGCCTGTGACCCGCCAGTTCCTGAACCGCGCGTGGTTCGCCGGCTTGCGCGAGGTATGCGGGACTCGCCATCACGCGCAGCCGGCTACTGCCAAGCGAGCGCGCATGCAGCGTCGAATCCCGCAGCGCGCCGATGCGGATCGCGATGTCCACGCGCTGTTCGAGCAGATCGACGATCCGCTCGTTACTGCTCAATTCAAGAGATATTTCCGGGTACAGCGTGGCGAACTCCACCACGTGCGGCACGATGCAATGAAGCATGAACGGCGAAGCGGCGTCTACCCGTAACCGGCCCGCCGGCCGCTGACGCTGGCGCACGATCAGCTCCTCGGCGTCTTCCATCGCGGCGAGAATCGCACGCGCGCGCAGCAGGAACAGCTCACCCTCGTCGGTCAGCTGAAGGCGGCGGGTTGTGCGGTGGACCAACGTCGCGTCGAGTTTCTTTTCCAGACGCGTGAGCGCGCGGCTCACGCCCGAGACGGTCTGCTGCAATGCCTCCGCGGCCGCGGTAATCGAGCCTGCGTCGATCACCGAGACAAACGCCAGCAGTTCTTCCGTGGTGGTTTTCATTGTCGATGGGCCTTTTTTGTAAGGCCCCCGGTTAGCGAGACGGCCAGGAGCAAGATGCAACTCGCTGTGCTTACGCACCCGACGAATGTCTGCGATACGACTGTGGCGGCCGGCCGACCAGCTTGTGAAAATCTTGCGTGAAATGAGCTTGATCGTAATAACCGAGCGTCTGCGCGAGTCCGGCAAGATCCAGCGACTCACCGCAAGCCAGGCGATCGGCTGCCTCCTGGAGGCGATAGCGTCGAATCACCCATTTCGGACTCACGCCCACATACTCAGAAAACATCTGCTGAAGCGTACGCATCCCGAGCCCCGCACGCTCTGCAAGCTGCTCCACCCGGGTCAGTAGTGGGTCCCCGCTGGCGAGGGCGAGAATGTCGTGCAGGCGCTCGACCTTGGGGTCGGCGGTATGCAGATGCGGACTGAGAAACGCTTCTGCCATTGCGATCATCCCGGCATCGTCCCCGGCATCCAGCACGCGACGTTCCACCTCGGCCGGATCGTCGCCGAACACGTCGCCGAGCGACACTGTGCGGTCTGTGATCGTGTGAACGGACCGGCCCAGCAGGTTTCGAAATGCGCCAGGCCGAAAGCGCAGACCCAGGACGTGGCCTTTACCCGCAAGCGTGTAGTCGAAGGCGCCGCGCACCACACCGAAGATAGCCGTTCGCCCCGCATCGAACACGAGATTCACGCAAGGGTATGGCAGGGTTCGCTGGGTATAGGCCGGCTTGCCGCGCAAGTCCCACTCCACCAGCCAGTAATGGTCCAGATATGGCGCCAGCGCCACCGAAGGCTGATAGCGCGCGAGGCGAAACATCTTATGTGCGTTGGCGGGATCGACCAGACCCTTGGGTCGCTCAGCGACGCGCGTCAATGGCGCGTTCATGCGTGTTTTTCCAATACCGGGCCAGCCCTCTGGCCTGAAACTGCAGTTTGCGCATCGTTCATGTCATTCTGGAATCCGTGAAATGGATATTGACCGTCGTATCACACTCTTCCACTCACCCAACAGCCGCTCGACAGGGGCCCGGATACTCGTGGAAGAACTGCAGGCCGAGCATGATCTGCATGTCCTGAACCTGAAGGCAAAGCAGCAGCGCGAACCAGCGTACCTTGCTATCAATGCGATGGGCAAGGTTCCGGCGCTGCTTCATGGCAGCACGCTCGTTACCGAGCAGCCGGCAGTGTATATGTACCTCGCGGAACTGTATCCGGAACGGGGCCTGTCGCCGGCCGTCGGCGATCCATTGCGCGGTCCTTACCTGCGCTGGATGGTGTTCTATGGCTCATGCTTCGAGCCGGCCATCATCGATAAGTCCATGACCCGCGACAGCGGCTCTTACACGACCTCCCCCTATGGTGACTACGATGCCGTCATCAGCGCCGTCGAGAGCCAGTTGAAGAAGGGACCCTGGCTGCTGGGCGAGCACTATACTGCGGCCGATATCCTTTGGGGTAGCGCCCTGGGCTGGATTTCCGCCTTCAGGCTCATTCCGGAAACAGCCTCGCTGCGCGCCTATCTCGAACGCTTCCAGAACCGGTCTGCCGTGCAGCGAACGCTGGCTCTGGACGCCCAGCTGGCCGCCAGTCAGATTTGAGTTCGGCACACCATCAGGCACCATCGAAATCATGAAGAAAGCGCCCCTGATCGACAGCGAACTCCCCACCTTGTCATTTGCGCGGCAGGCCGATTGGGAGCAGTGGCTCGACGGCCATCATGTCGGCACGCCCGGTGTGTGGTTGAAGCTGGGCAAGACAGGCAGCGGCGTCGAGTCAGTAACCTACACCCAGGCCGTGGAAGTAGCGCTGTGCTACGGCTGGATCGATGGTAAGAAAAAGGCGCTGGACGGGCAACACTGGTTGCAGAAATTCACCCAGCGCGGCTCGCGAAGCATCTGGTCCAGGACTAATCGTGAAAAAGCGCTGGCGCTCATTGCCGACGGAAGGATGCGTCCGGCAGGACACCATGCGGTCATTGCCGCGCAGCGCGATGGCCGCTGGCAATCGGCCTATGACGGACAAGGCAACGCCACGATCCCGGACGACTTTCAGGCTGCGCTGAACGCCAGCCCGGCCGCAAAGGCGCTCTTCGATACGCTGGACGGCCGGAATCGATATGCGATGCTGTTCAGGATCCAGACGGTAAAGAGAGCCGAGACCCGCGCGCGCAACATTACCAGGTTCATCCAGATGCTGGAAAAAGGTGAAAAGATCCATTCGTGAACGCAAGCGATCATCGCCATGAGCTTGCAGCATGCCTGGGAGAATAACTGTCCGTGAACGTCCGCTGACGGGCAAATGGTCGAACGACCGGTGACGGGCGGCATCACCCGGCTGGGCGATGCACATCCGGGGGCCCCCAGGAACCGGCAGCGAGCCGCTTGCGCCAGGCGAGCCAGCCGACAACAATCGATAGTGTCGCCACGACAAGTGGCGCCACCCCATGCCCGTATTCGCCGTGGAGCGTGACGGTCGCGAGCGCAGCCAACATCACGGTGCAGCCGAGCGCCGCGCCCCACAGCCGCGTCCGCGCCCGCGCCAGCAGAACGGCACTCATGAGTTCCAGCGAACCGGTCACGAAATGGAACCAGTGCGGATATCCCCACTTCAGGTATTCCTCACTGATGGATCGTGGGGCGACGATGTTGCTGAGCGATCCCACGACGAAAAAAGCGGCAAGCACCCAAGGTAATACCTGGCGCCATGAAATTCTGGACATTCATTCTTCCTTGTCTGATGAGCGTGCCGCCGAGGACCAGTGTGGCCGCCCGGTCGACGAGCCGGCCGATCTCCGCTGATTGCCGCGGCTCGAAAAGGTGGTCTACGAGACCATCGTTCACCACTTGATAACCGCTGTCCGCCTCACCCGGTGACGGTCGTCAGTTGCTCCATCACGAGCCTGGCGGCCTCGGCGCGGGCTAGACCTCGGTCCTTCCTGGTGTGAATGCCGCAGTTCATGCCCTGGCGGCCTTTTGGGCCGCCGCAAAGACTTCGCGAGGAGACGTCGTGCCCGCGACGTGCTCCGTACCCTCGACGCCGACGTCCATCCAGCCCGCGTTGACGGCCTCGAACATCGCTTCGGCCGGTCCGGTCTGGCCCTTCGGAATGCCCGACTGTTCGAACGCTGCCGGCCACCCGGCCCGCGGGATGGCGAAGGCGTTGACGTCGCGCTGCATGACTTCGCCCAGTTGGGCCGCGACTTCATCCGCGCTGATCATCGAGCCAAGCTCGATGACGCGATGCCCGGACCACGCCGGCCCGGTCAGCAGCGTCGCCACTTCGGCGCCGATATCGTCGGTCGCGACCATGGTCGACTTCCGGCTCGTCGGGTTGTAGTAGACGGGTAGCGTGCCGCCCTGGGCGACATGCAGGCCGTAAAGGAAGTTTTCGAAAAACCCGCCGGCGCGCACACACGCGATCGGCAATGTCAGGCGCCGCAATCCTTGCTCCAGAAGCGACAGAGCCGTGATCATCCCCAGCCCGCTGGTTCTGTTCGCACCCATCGACGAGAGCGCAACCACCCGCGGCGGCGCTGC